>JBJTOW010000169.1:0-3797 GCA_046074805.1 Planctomycetota bacterium
CGGACTTCCAAGTCCGTCGACAAACGCGATGCGGCACGGCGTAAAGGCAAATCCGCACGTTTAGAAGCACCGCGACGGGCTAGGAAGTCCGTCGTGCCCAGAGGTTTCGAGCAGACGAACGACTCGATCACACGACCGGAGCCGTACCTCAGCACTGTTCCTGTCTGGCTTTTCCAAACTGGCTTTTCCGCACCGGACAACCCGATCCGACGTTAGCAGAGCGGATCTTTCTTTTCGGTGATGACCGGCAGGCCCGGGGCCAGTTCCGCGTTCAGTTCCTTGAACGGCTTCCAGTCTTCGGGCAGGTTGTCTTCGAGGAAAATCGCTTCCACGGGGCACTCGGGGACGCACGCTTCGCAATCGATGCATTCGTCGGGATGGATGTAGACCATCTGTTCGCCTTCGTAGAAGCACTGCACGGGGCAAACGACGACGCAATCGGTGTACTTGCAGCCAAAGCACGGTTGAGCGACGACGTGGGTCATCGGACGAAAACTCCTACTCGCGAAAATGATGTTTCGACACGGGGTCGAAAAGGTAACTACTTAGGTCGGCCGAAACGGGTCAAGGCCAGTAATGATGCGATCTTCAGACGTGTCAGTTTATGCAGATTGCCCCGGACTGCCTAGCTCCCCGCAGCCGGGCGACTCGCCACGGAATAACCGATGGTGCCCGCAGCGGCCACGGCGGCGATCGCCAGGGTCCAGGTAGCGAAGCGTCCCAGCATGGCTCGGTTGTTGCGATTGATCATGAAGCTAGTCGGGGCTTTTTCGCCGAGTCCTTGCGTATGCATGGTATGCCATGCTTGGAACATTTCGTCGGCGTTCATACTGTCGATGACTTGGCTGTCGGCTTGCGACTGAAGTTCCTGGGACCATTCAATGCCGATCCGTGAGCGGGCGACGAGCAGCACGCCTCCCAGCAGCGTCGCCAGAATGGTGAGGAGAAACCCGGCGTAGATGACGCGGCCGCGGAGCGACGTGTCAGCGACGCTGACCGCTGATCGCCGGCCGTTGGCCGCCTTGGATACCGCCGGCGGTTCGACCTGGGGCAGCGACCGCAGTTCCCGCAGTAGGGGAATGGAGATCATACGGCCGCATTCGCAACGCGCCTCTTGGCCAGCTTGTCCAGGCGAGGCGGCGACAGTCGCTCCGCAGCCGCAAGCAACTAGGTAGCGAGCACTCATCGGATGGTTTCCTTGAACGTTAGTCGCCTGGCGCGGCGGAACCGCGGTTGGCCCACCACGGCAAGCTGATGCCGCCATCGATGAGCAACGTCGCTCCGGTCATGTAAGTCTGCCGGGGATCGCACAGGAAGGCGATTCCTTCGGCGATTTCCTCAGGCGTGCCGAGCCTCCCGAGCGGGATTTTGGCCCCGGCGCGTTGCAGCGTTTCCTCACTGGCGAACTTGCGTTCACCCGGAGTGTCGGTCCAGCCTGGCTGGATGACGTTGATGCGAATGCGGTGCTCGGCGACTTCGATCGCGGCCGTGCGGGCCGCATGTTCGATCGCCGCTTTCGACATGTTGTAAGCCATCGCCCTCGGCGCCGGAATGAACGCGTGTGGCGAGCTGACGATCACGATCGCTCCGCCCCCACCTTGCTGGATCAACTGTTGAGTGGCGGCCCGCATCAAGTAGAACGCGCCCCACATGGTGACATCGACCGTGCGGCGGAAACCTTTCATGTCGGCGATGTGGAAGATTTCGCGGTCGCTGTAAGCGGCGTTGCTGACAGCGATATCCAGTCGGCCGAAGCGAGCGACGGTGTCGGCGACCAAGCGTTCGACCGCTTCCTGGTCGGCGACATCGGCTGGCAACGCGACCGCGTGACCGCCCGCCGCCGCGATCGTGTCGACGACTTCCTGGGCCTGTTCGGGATGCGAACGATAGTTCACGACGACATTAGCGCCGCGACGGGCCAGTTCGATCGCCGTGGAGCGGCCGATGCCAAGACTGGCGCCCGTGACCAGGGCGACTTTTCCTGCGAGTTCTTCCGTGGCCATGCGTTGCTCTTTTTCGTGGTTCCGCGGTTTAAGACAAGAATTTGGGGGGTCAGGGTTCAGGGATTCGAGTTTAGGAGGCTCGATGCGGTTTTTCTCGCTTCGATCGCGGTCGCTCGAAGTCCCCGATCTGCCGAGCTTCGCCGTTTTGCCCGATCGCCGTCATCGCCCACGGCGCGGCCTGTCACACTGGGCAGGTATGCTAAACCTTGGGCGTGTACGCGACAAGGATCGAGCATTTTCTCGGAGATTTAGAGCGGGAACTCCCGCTGAAAATCCCGAAAAAAGAGATCTGGACCGGGCAGCGCTTGGCGCTAGAATTGCCCCGGAAGTCAACAGTAATTTCCTGAATTCCGGCCAGCCGAAGAAACCGATTACGCTCGCCATGCCGGTAATGCTTGTTTCGCGCTGTGTGGCGTGTTATTCTCGCAGCCGCTTTAGAAGGGCTGCGTGAAAAGTAACGAAAAAAATTGGCGTGGGAATGAACAGAAGAGGGGGTGGTCGGCGTAACGAGTGAGGTGACGGGTGTGATGGACCGCCGCGTCAATGCGGATCAACCTCAGGGTTTCGCCAATCGCAATCCTTTTCCAAATGGCGAGTTGTCCGCGACAGTGGGCGATTCGGTGTTAAATTTACGATGTTCTGGGCCGGTGCCCGCCGAACCGTAGAGGATCGAGCCACTGATGGTTCGGTTTGACGCGTTGACGGCGCCCCAAATGAAAGTGGCCGCGATTCGCGGTCATGGCAATCTGGCGTAGGAGTACGAAGGTTGTACGACGCATTACTTGAAGAATTCGACGACGACGCGACACGGTCTCCGGAAGATGAAGAGACATTCGCGCTTCAGCCTTTGGCGGAAGTGGAAGTCGAGGAAGTCGATGACGAGCTCGGTCCTGTGGAAGGGACGGAGAACGTCGTCGAAACCGACATCTCCGTGAAGCTGGACGATGACGGCGACTTGTTGGCCGAATTCGACGACAACGAGTCGTGGTCCGACGATCCGGTCCGCATGTACTTGACGCAGATGGGTGAAATTCCGCTGCTCACCCGGCAGCAGGAAATCCATCTCGCGAAAAAAATCGAAGTCACCCGGCGGCGGTTCCGGTCAAAGCTTCTTGAGTGCGACTACGTCATCCAGGCGGCGTTCAAGGTGCTTCGGCGCGTCCACAAGGGCGAACTGCCGTTCGATCGCACCGTTCAGGTCTCCGTCACCGATAGGCTCGAGAAGGATCAGATTCTCGGTCGGTTGCCGCATAACCTGCGCACGCTCGAAGTGCTGCTGAAACGCAACCGCCGCGACTACATGTCCGCGCTCAGCAAGAAAGAAACCGAAGCGAAGCGCGAACAAGCCTGGATTCGGCTCGGCCGCCGCCGCCGCAAAGCGGTGCGGCTCGTCGAGGAACTTGGTCTTCGCACGCAGCGGATCGAGCAGATGATCCGGACGCTCGAGGACTTCAGCCGTCGCGTGGACGAGTTGAAAACGAAGATCGCTTCCACTCGCCCAGATCGTCAATCGGCCGAGCAGAAGGGGCAGTGGCTCAGCGAATACAGGATGATTCTGGTCGCTTGCCAGGAATCGCCGACAAGCCTTCGTAATCGCGTCATGTACCTGAAACGCGTTTACTCCGAGTACCAACAAGCGAAACGCGAACTGTCCGAGGGCAACCTGCGGCTCGTCGTCTCCATCGCGAAGAAATATCGGAATCGCGGTCTAAGCTTCCTGGATCTCATCCAAGAAGGCAACGCGGGCCTGATGCGGGCGGTGGACAAATTCGAGTACCGTCGCGGCTTCAAGTT
>JBJTOW010000170.1:0-4102 GCA_046074805.1 Planctomycetota bacterium
GCGCCGCTCCGCTTGTAAGCTCGCGCCGCTCCGCTTGTAACCGCCGCTCCGCTTGTGAGCGCGATCGCCACCCGCGACTAACCGAGCGGCGCTAGCCCTTCACAACGCCGATCGGTCGCATCCGCGCGACTTTGCTGGCGAGGTTCGCGCCGTGGACGACTTCGACGACGAGGTCGACATCCTTGTAGGCGTCGGGCTGTTCCTCGGCGAGTCCTTTCCAACTATGAGCGCGGGCGATCACGCCGCGATCTTCCAATTCTTGGTCGATGCGGCGGCCCTCGGCTTTTTTGACGGCGGCCGTGCGGCTGAGCAAACGGCCGGCTCCATGGCAGGCAGTGCCAAAAGTCTGCTCCATACTGCCTTGTTGTCCCACCATGACCCAGCTCGCGCGGCCCATATCGCCGGGGATGATCACCGGTTGGCCAATAGCCCGGTACTGTTCGGGCACCTCGGGATGACCGGCGGGAAACGCTCGAGTGGCTCCTTTGCGATGCACCCAAACCGGCTTCCGCGATTCGCCTGTTCCGTGTTCCTCCAGTTTGGCGATGTTATGAGCGACATCATAAATGAGCGACATGTGCAGATCGGCCCAGTCGCAACCAAATACTTCCGCGAACGACTCGCGGGCTTGCCACATTAACAGTTGACGATTGCACCACGCGAAGTTCGCGGCCGCCGCCATCGCTCCCAGGTAATGTTGTCCCTCGGGACTGTTCACCGGCGCGCAGACCAACTGACGGTCCGGCAATTGAATGCCGTACTTTTCCGGGGCCTTTCGCATATCTTTCAAGGCGTCATCGCACACTTGATAGCCAAGCCCACGGGATCCCGAGTGGATCATGACGCAAACTTGGCCTTGGCTCAGCCCCATCACCGCCGCCGCCTCGCTGTCAAACACCTGATCGACGACTTGGACTTCCAGGAAATGATTGCCGGCGCCAAGCGTTCCGCACTGGTCCGAGCCACGGGCGAGCGCTCGGTCGGTGACGTTGTCGGGACTTGCGGATGTCAAACAACCCCGGGCCTCGGTGTGTTCAATGTCGCTTTCCGTCGCCAAACCACGCTGCTGGAGAAAAGCCGGGCCCAGCGCCATCAATTGCCGCAGTTCCCGAGCGTCAAAACGGTATTTACCACCACGTCCAACGCCTGCTGGCACGTTGTTGAACAACGTGTCCATCAACGTCTTCAGGTGTGGACGCACTTGGCTCTCCCGGAGATTGGTCCGCATCAGCCGCACGCCGCAGTTGATGTCGTAGCCAACACCACCCGGCGAGATCACGCCGCCCTCGGCCGGGTCTGTCGCCGCCACACCGCCGATGCAGAATCCGTAGCCCCAATGGATATCCGGCATCGCAAGGCTGGCTTGCTGAATGCCCGGTAGGAACGCCACGTTCGCCACCTGATCGGGGGCCGCGTCCCGCCGAATCAGCTTCATCAGTTCGTCATCGGCGTAGATCAACCCATCGACCCGCATCCCCGGCTTGTAGCTCTTCGGGATTCGCCAGCACCAATCATTGACGCGAATCAACGGTCCCTTGAATTGATCTTTATCCATCGTCTGAATTCCATATGCATTAAGTATGCATGACTTGACCGCCGTCGACATTCAGCGTTTGGCCGGTAATATTCTTGGCTTGTGGCGAGGCAAGGAATACGGCCATCGCCGCGATATCTTCGGGCGTTTGCCAGCGGCCGAGCGGCGCGATTTTACGAACTTTTTCTCCCGCCCAGTCTTCGTAGGACCGACGCGACTCGGGAGGCTGACTGTCATGCCAAGCCTGCCAGACGCCCCGATTCAAAGGCGTCTGCACCATGCCCGGACAAATGGCGTTGACCCGCACATCGTAGGCCGCGAAGTCTTTCGCCGCGCAATGCATAAAGTTTAACAAGGCCGCCTTGGCAGCGCTATAAGGCGGGTCGGTTTGCGAACCGATCTGCGCGGCGACCGAGGAGATCATGAGCATGGTTCCGCGACGCGCGGCGGACAAATGTGGAGCAAACGCATGCGCGGTGTTCACGGCACCCACCAAATTCACGTCGAGGACTCGCGGCCAGTCCGCTGGCGACAAATTCCAGAACGGGAAGCCAAATTTCCCCGACCCCATTCCCGCCGCATACACGATGTGGTCCGCTCGGCCAAATTCCGCCACAACCCCGTCCGCGAGCCGCCGCATCGCTTCGAAGTCGACGACATCCACAACCAGGCCCGCCGCTCGCCCTTGCGGCGACTGGGCCAGTTCGCCCGCGCGCTCCGCAACCGCCGCCGACCGGTCCGCCAACACCACTACCGCCCCTTCCTCTGCGAACGCTTTGCCGATCGCCAATCCGATGCCACTCGCACCACCCACGATCACGGCCACACTGTCTGTCAGTTGAAGATTCATAGAGAGAGGAAGCCTAGAGTCTGGAGTCTGGAGTAAGGAAGGAAGGGAAAGAGCGCGATCACAAGACTTTAGTCATTAGTCCTCAAGCCTCAAGCCTCGAGCCGTCGCAAGCCCTACTTCGGCGCCTTCTGGAGCAAACCATTGACGACCGGGTCGAGACGTTCGTTGACGGCGGCCAGTTCTTTCGTAGCCGAGGTCAGTTTGGCTTGGCGTTCTTCGAGCCGTTTTACGTCGTCTTTGGTGCCGCCGCTTTCCAGCGTCTTGATATCAGCCTCGAGCCGGCTCTTTTCCGTTGCCACCAGCGACTCCCAGTTGGGAAACGCGTCGGCTACTCGCAGGAGCCACAGGTCGCTAGCGTCCAAAAGTCGCGTCAAGGCCTGTTTTAGTTTACTCCAATCGTCCAGGAATCGGGATGAGTCGGACAGACGGATCGCTTGGTCCACCGTCTCGCGCGCGTTGGCCATTTTGGGCGGATCGGCGCGGAGGGCCGCGTTCAGCCACTCGCGGCGGCGATTTACCATGTCATCTTTGGGGTCCAGTGCGGCCAGACGATCCAGCTTGGCCTTCAATTCGTCCCAGGCGCGTTTTTTGGGCCATAGGTCGTTGACGCGGCGCCGCAGTCCTTGAATCTCCGCTTGCGACGCGGCCGTGGCCACGGCCGTGTCGCGGACCTCGTCGCGAAACGCCCGCAACTCTTTCACGAGCTGTCCGTAAAGCGGCTCGATGTCGTACTTGGCCTTCGCCGCTTCTTGGATTACCGCCGCCAATTCAGCTTCCAGCGATTTGACATCTCCAAGTCGCTCGCTGTCTTCCGCCAACTGGCGAGCGGCCGCCACATCGGCCGACTCGACGGTCGCCCGCAATCGTTTCAGCAAATCGGTGAACCGCGCCCGCCGATCGCGCAAGTTGTCTCCGAGACGGTTGAGCGTTTCGCCCAGATCGAGTCGCGGGGGACGATACGGCACGACGAACTCCAGCGTCGCGGGCGAGCATCCGGGCACAAACGGCCGATAGTACATCGACACGCCGTGCGTGATGACCACGTACCTCAGTCCCGCAGGCGCTTCAAGCGAGAATTCGCCCCGATCATCGGTGACACCCAGGGGCCGCGCGAGGTCTTGCCGACTGGGACGCAGCGGCGAGACATAGACGACACAGCCTTCGCGCGGCGAACGCGTCCGAGATATCGTGCTATCGCCGTCGGCCTGCGAGACCACTCGAATACGGCATAGTCCTGGAGCCGGCTCGACCAAGCGGGCGAGAAAACGAGCCGGCGCCGCGGAATTCCCCAACCCCTGGAAATACTGCTTGTCGACTTCCTGGCCGGTTACAGCCAGCCGGGTCGCGAACCGCGTTCCGCGGTCTTCCGCGACGACCAAAAATTGGTCGTCCCGCGGCTCCTGCGCCAGCACGGGCGACTCGTCAGCCCCCGCCACCCAGCGTTCGCGGTAAATCCGCAGCACTGAGCCAACCACCGGCGTAGGCGACTCCGCCAGTCCGCGGAGCCGTTCGAGCGCCGGGAAATCGACCATCAAAAACTCCTCTTCGCTCGCCGCGATTCGGCCCACGGGCGAATAGCAGCGCAGAGCCCAAGCGGCGGCCTGCTCGGCCACCATCGCGCGCTGGACGAGGTAGCCACGGCGCACTTTCCCGACCTGCGAAATAGCCGTCGTACTCGACTCCCGCCAGTTGCCAGCCGCCCCGTTCATAACGCACAT
>JBJTOW010000171.1:0-3011 GCA_046074805.1 Planctomycetota bacterium
CGGCGTTCATGCCCGCGGCCTGATGGGAAACAAGGTCAAAAGGCCCACCTCCCGTCAGCCGCAGGCGATCGAGCGAAGTCGGAACGAGCGATCCAGCAGTGGTTGGCTCCAAAGTGGCTTCGCCAACACGGGTCGTGGTGATATCCGCCCCACCATCGAATTCGACGACATGTCCGAACGTCGACGTGGAAAAATCGAGCGTTAACTGATCGTTCCCGCCCTCGGTCCGCACGACGATACGTCCGTCTTTGATCGCCAGGAACGGAATCTCCACGACATGGCCATCGTCGCTCACCACGGCGTCCGGGACATCCGACAGACAGAAAACCGCGTCAGGATCCTCGAGGCGATAAAAATCGTAGGAGCGGGTCGACTGAGTGGTGTCGGCCGATATCGTCAAGTTGTCGTCGCGTCCTCCCGCCTGGATGTCGGCGATGACCAGATTGCCGTTTTCCATGGCGATGGACGTTGTCGCGCCTGGAAGTCCTAGATCGAAAGCCCAGCGGTTTTCGAGCGGACGAAGCGACAATCGAACTGCGAACCGGTCGATGTAGGAACGATGGTTGGGACGGGGCGCACCGCGTTCCACACGACCGCCCGACCTGACAGCCAGTTCGGCCATGTCCTCACAACGGGCGAAAGCATCGGCGCCAAGCGCGCCGGTCCCGGCGCCGCTCAGATCGCCAACTCCGGGACGATTCGAGCGGCTCGCTATCCAGCGGCTCGCTATCCAGCGATTCGCGATCCAGCGACAAAACGGCGAGGCCGCCGCGATGTCCAGCCACGATCGCCCCAGGCCGTTCCTCGGTGACTTTGGTGCCATCCCTGACGAGTCGTCTTGTTCTTGGCATCGCTCCATCGCACCACCTCGAGCAAGTGCTTCGTCAATTCAAAACCTACGAGTTAGCACGCCGTGCGTCAGCCTTCCAAGTACTTTTCCCGACACGACTGGGAAGTCCGTCGTACCCGACCGTCATGGCGACGGACTGGGAAGTCCGTCGTGCCAGAAAAGGAAGAGTGGACAAATCGCGAGGAAAATCATCCAACGGCGTGTCATTCTCCCAATATTCCGTCTTTTCCGATTGTGCCGATATCGTAAAGCGATTCGGCTCCACACCTACAAGTCATCAATCTGGCAGGACTCGGACGATCGTCACCGTGAACGCGGGGAATTTTGCGCGTCTTCGCGTTAACGTCCGCAAGGATTATCGACCGGGCTTTCAACGCACGCCAGCTTTGCGTAGCTGACGATCGATTCTTAAGGGGAAAACGGCATGATAATCACGACTCGCCGAATCACCCCACTCGCGTTCGCCCTGCTTTCCGTAGTCCTGACAACGGCCCTCCCGCCTGCTTTTCCCACTTGGGTGACTTCTTGGCCATCCGGCTTGCGGGCCCAGGACAGCGTTTACCCAACTCGATTCGCCTTGGCTCGGGTCGCACCCGAGCCTGCTCAGATCGCCCCGGTGCCGACCGGTGCCGACGTTGGTCAGTTGCCGCCTCCACGTGAACAGTCTAGGGTCGAATCGCCTCGCGGGCCCTTCATGCCGGAAGAGCGGCCGATCACCTCGTTGTCGGCGGCTATCGGTCCGAAAACGGATCAAGTGCCGCCTGACTTCGCGCAAGCCCACTTTGGCTCAGCCACGATGCCCGGCGACGGCCGCCCATGGCACGACACCTTGTACTTTTGGGAACCGCCCGCATTGTGCCATCGCCCGCTTTACTTCGAAGAAGCGAATTTGGAACGCTATGGCTATGGGGTGCGTCCAGTGTTTCAACCAGCGGTGTCAGGCGCGCGGTTCCTGGCGACCACCGCCGCACTGCCCTATCTGATGACCGCTCAATCTCCCCGCGACTGCGTCTACACGCTCGGTCGCGACCGACCCGGCAGTCTCGCGCCGCGACGCCCACACTACCCCGAGTTGCGGCCGGGCGCCGCGGCGGCGGAAGCCGGCGTCGCCGCTGGCCTGATCCTGCTGATTCCATGAGTTCTTCGCGACCCTCTCGGCGAATCGATTCAGTCCTGAAACGTGCGGCGAATCGAACGCCATATTCGTCGTCCGAGCGGCTCCCAAGCGGCGTCGATGCGCGCCCAACCGCTTGCCCCAGGACGCAGAACCGTCCGCGTTGTGTCCACCGGAAATGAGATCCGTGCTTCATAGCGCACCGTTTCGGCCGACTCGTCCCGACGCGCAGCCGGATGCGACACGTCGACGCTACGCGACGCCTCACTGGCGCGTGCCACGTCGCCGATAACGCCAGTTATCGTGAGCGAAGGCATGGAATTCAAACGCACGTCGGCTGATTGGCCGGCACTCACCCACGGCAGATCGATCAGCGATATTTGGGCTTCCGCTTCCAGTTCGGCAAGCTCACCCACCTCGCACAGCGCCGTTCCCACAGCGAGGTAACAACCGAGATTGCGCGCATCGAGCGGTGAACCATTCCACGCAGTCTCCGCTCGCTGTGGGCCATCGGCGAAACCGACTTCATGAGCCGCACCCGCCTCGCTCTTCGCCGACCGCTGAGGCGGTTCCACAATCACGCCGGCTCGCTCCGCTCGGAGCACCAAACGGGCTAGCTCAGTCGCTAAACGTCCTTGTTGTTCCCGTAGCCCACGCCACCGCGCTTCCTCCACCGGAAGCAGCGGCGCAAGGCTCGAATCACCTGGCAAACGCAGCTTCAGTTGAGCGACCCGCAGTGCCTGCACCGCGAGCTCGGCCGCGAGCCTCCGTTCCTCATCCGCTAACGGCTCGTTTTCCAACCGCGCGATCAGATCGCCGCTGGCGACCCGCGTACCAGCCGGAAGATGCCAGGCAAGCTTCCCAGGAACCGTCACATACACGGGCTGTGATGAAGACAGTTCCAAAACGATCGGCGCCCAAACTCGCCGTGGCATCGGCACGCACCAGACGGCGGCGACCGTAGCCGCCAAGCCACCAGCGGCCCACATGCTTCGCCGCCACCGCCATGGCCGCGATCGAGCCGGTCGGCGCCAGTGGCGAATCACC
>JBJTOW010000172.1:0-11417 GCA_046074805.1 Planctomycetota bacterium
CCCGGCTTCCCTGCTTCCCCCGGCTTTTCAGCTGCCGCCGCGAACGCTGTCGACTCGCCGTCTCCGACGTTGACATCGCTTCCGTCGCCCCCTGCGGTGTCAATCGCTGGCCCCGGGGCGACACCGATATTGACGGACGCGATGGCGTTGAAGGAGGTCGCGGTTGGTGATTTCCAAGCGGGAAACATCGCGGCGGGCGACCTGGCCGCGGACCATCTGGCGGCGAGCAACCTCGCAGCGAGCAACCTTGCGGCGGAAAGCCTCGCTGCGGGAAAAATCGGAGCCGGTCCGACCCATCGCGCCCGCCGGGATCGCGACCTGCGCGTCATGTACGAGACGGCGATGGCGGTCAGCCAAACGCTCGACATCGACGCGCTGCTGCAGCGGATCCTTGAGCTGATCTTCGAGTGGGTCGAGGCCGACCGGGGCTGCGTCATGCTGGTCAACGCGGAAACCAATCAGCTGGAACCGAAGGCGCGGCGGAATCGCCGACGTCTGCGGGGCGACGGCAAGATGGCGATCAGCCGCACGATCCTCGACTACGTCCTGCAACGCAAAGAAGGAGTGGTCACCAGCGACGCCCGCGAGGACAATCGTTGGGACGCCGCGGGCAGCATCGTCACGTCGCGGGTCCGGGAGGCGATCTGCGTGCCGATGCAGGGCCGGTATGGAATCGTCGGCGCCATCTACATCGACACTTACAGGCCGCCTGAACTTTTCGCTGAACGGCCTGTCGCCAGATTCACGGAGGACCATTTGCAGTTGATGGTCGCGATTGGCCGCCAAGCGGCCCTGGCTGTCGAGGACACCGCGTTCTATTCGGCCATGGTGCAGGCGGAACGCTTAGCGGCGGTCGGCCAGACGATCGCCACGCTGTCGCATCACATCAAAAACATCTTGCAGGGCATTAGCGGCGGCAGCTACCTGATCGACGAGGGGTTGAAAGCGGCTCAAACGGAAACGATCCGGAAAGGTTGGCGGATCGTCGAACGCAATCAGGACCGGATTTCCAGCCTGGTCATGGACATGCTGACGCTCAGCAAGGAACGCGATCCGGAACTGGCGCCAGCCCGCATCCAGGACGTGGTGCAGGATGTGGTCGAACTGATGCAGACACGGGCCCGGGACGCGGGCGTGTCGCTGCACTGGACAGCCGGACCGCCCATCGCACCGCTGGTCTTCGACGCCGACGGCCTGCACCGCGCCGTGCTCAACGTCGTCACCAATGCCATCGACGCCTGCGAACGGCGAGCCAATGGCGCCGTTCGCATTGCCGTGGAACACGACCTAACCGTCGGCCGACTGAGGATTGCAGTCGCCGATAATGGCGCAGGGATCGAAAACGCGGACCAAGAGCGTATCTTCCTGGCCTTCGAATCGCGAAAAGGCAACCGGGGTACGGGACTTGGATTGCCCGTTAGCCGTAAAATCCTTCGCGAACATGGCGGGGACATTCGCGTGGAAAGCGAACTGGGCGTCGGCAGCCGCTTCACCCTGGATCTTCCCGCCATTCTTCCCGCCGCCGGTTCCGAGGGCGGCGCCACCCTGTTTGATTTGTCACCCAAGCCATAACCGCGGCCGCTCGCCACCGCTGTCCCGTCGCCCCTTTGCCCGAACCAGCGGCTAGGTAGAATTTTCCCCATGAAACGCATCACAAAACTGTTGGTGGCGAACCGCAGCGAAATCGCGATTCGCGTCTTCCGGAGCGCTCACGAGCTTGGCATCCGCACGGTTGCCATGTACACGCACGAGGATCGCTACGCGCTGCATCGGTTCAAAGCGGATGAGGCGTACCAAATCGGCAAGCCCGGCGAGCCGATCCGGGCCTACCTGGACATCCAAAGCGTCGTCACGCTGGCACAACGCCAGGGGGTCGACGCGATCCATCCGGGCTACGGATTCATGTCGGAAAATCCCGAGCTGGCTCGCGCCTGCGCGAAGGCGGGGATCATCTTCGTCGGCCCGTCGATCGAGGCCCTTGAGCAACTGGGCGACAAAACGTTCGCGCGCAATCTCGCCCAGCGGGTCGGCGTGCCGGTGCTGGGCGGCAGCAGCGAGTCGCTACGGGACGCCGACGATGGCCTCCGCGTGGCCCGCGAGCTCGGTTATCCCGTGATCCTCAAGGCGGCCAAGGGCGGTGGCGGCCGCGGGATGCGCGTGGTCCGCGAGGAAAAGGAATTTGTGTCCCAGTTTGAACAGGCGCGCCGCGAATCGCTGACCGCGTTCGGCAGCCCCGATGTGTTCGTGGAAAAGTTCATCGCCCAGGCCAGCCACATCGAGGTCCAATTGCTGGGCGATAAGCACGGCAACCTCGTCCACCTGTGGGAACGTGATTGCTCGATCCAACGCCGCCACCAAAAAGTGGTCGAAATCGCGCCCGCGCCGCAGCTCGAGCCCAAAGTCCGCAACGCCCTCTGCGAGGCGGCGATCGCCATCGGCCGCGAAGTCCGATATGAAAACGCGGGAACCGTCGAATTCCTGCTCGATCGCGACACCAACCGCTACTATTTCATCGAGGTCAATCCGCGGATCCAGGTCGAGCACACGGTGACGGAGGAAGTCACCGGCATCGATATCGTCAAATCGCAGATCCTCATCGCCGAGGGCACGCCGCTGGCCGATCCGGAAATCGGCCTGCCATCGCAAGCCGACATTCGCACGAACGGCTTCGCGATCCAGTGCCGCGTGACGACCGAGGATCCGGCGAACAACTTTATGCCCGACTACGGCCGGGTCGCCCACTATCGATCGGCGAGCGGCATGGGGATCCGCCTCGACGCCGGCAGCGCGTTCAGCGGAGCGGTGGTGAATCCGTTTTACGACTCGTTGCTAGTCAAGGTGTCCGCTCGTGGCCGCCGCTTTATCGACGCCGCGCGGCGGATGGAACGCTGCCTCCAGGAATTCCGCATTCGCGGCGTGAAGACGAACATTCCATTCCTAATCAAGCTAATCACCCACCCCAAATTCCTGTCGGGAACCGCCACCACCCGGTTTATCGACGAGACTCCCGACCTGTTCGCGTTGCCGAAACGCCGTGATCGGGCGACCAAGCTGTTGACCTACCTGGGCGAAGTGATTGTCAACGGTAATTCGCTCGTCAAGGATCGGCCTGTGGCGACCCGCCGCGAGCCGGCTCCCGTGCCCGCCGTCGATCGCTATTCGCCCGTACCGCCCGGACTTCGCGACAAGCTCCGCAGTCTCGGGGCCCAACGCTTCTGCCAGTGGGTGCTCCGCGAACGGCAGCTGTTCGTCACCGACACCACTTTCCGCGACGCCCACCAATCGCTGCTCGCGACTCGCGTCCGCTCGCACGACTTGATGGAAATCGCCGACGCCTACGCGCGTCGCTGCGCGAACCTGTTTTCGCTCGAAATGTGGGGCGGCGCCACATTCGACACTTCCATGCGTTTCTTGAAAGAGTGCCCTTGGCAACGCTTGGCCGACATGCGCGAGCGGATTCCGAACATTCCGTTCCAAATGCTGCTGCGGGCCTCGAACGCCGTCGGCTATACGAACTATCCGGACAATATCGTCCGCGAGTTCGTCAAGGAGGCGGCCGAGGCGGGGATCGACGTTTTCCGCGTGTTCGACGCCCTGAACTGGGTGCCCAACATGCGGGTCGCCATGGAAGCAGTGCTCCAAACGGACGGCATCTGCGAGCCAGCTATTTGCTATTCGGGCGACATTCTGAATCCACAGCGCGACAAATACACATTGAAATACTATGTCGATCTGGCCAAGCAATTGGAAAAGATGGGCGCTCATATCCTGGCCATTAAAGACATGGCCGGTCTATGCAAACCGTACGCCGCCGAGCGGCTGGTCAAGGCGTTGAAGGAGGAGATCGGCATTCCGATCCACTTCCATACGCATGACACGGCTGGAATCCAGGCCGCCTCGCTTCTGAAGGCTTCCGATCAGGGTGTCGATGTGATCGACGCCGCCATGGCGCCGATGTCCGGCGGCACGAGCCAGCCTAATCTCAACACCCTCGTGGAAGCGACGAAATTCACCGAGCGTGACACGGGGCTGCACACGCCCGACCTGGACGCCATGGCCAACTACTGGCAGGCGGTCCGCGATTTCTATAAGCCGTTCGATTGCGAAATGGTGCCGGCCACCACCGATCTCTATAACCACGAAATGCCCGGCGGCCAATACACCAATTTGCAGCAGCAGGCAGGCGCGTTGGGACTCGGCGAACGCTGGCCGGAGGTTTGCCGCGCCTACGCGGAAGTAAACGATTTGTTCGGCGACATTGTGAAGGTCACGCCCACCTCGAAGGCGGTCGGCGATATGGCGCTGTTCCTTGTCGCGAACAATCTGTCCGCGAGCGACTTGCTAAAGGGGGACCGCGAGTTCGCCTTCCCCGAGTCGGTGCTCGATTTGATTGGCGGCCGCATGGGGCAACCGCCGGGCGGTTTCCCGCCCGCCGTCGTCTCGCTAGTCATGCGGGGCAAGCCGGTGATGGACGCCCGCCCCGGGGAAAGCTTGCCGCCTGCGAACTTCGAGAAGGCGGCGGAGGAGATTCGCGAATTCCTTCAGCGGTCTCCGAATCGGCGGGAAGTTCTTTCCTACCTGTTGTATCCCAAGGTCTACCGCGAATTCGTCGCGCATCAGCAACGGTATTCGGACACCAGCGACCTGCCAACGCCCGTGTTCTTTTACGGCCAATTGCCAGGCGAAGAGTTTTCCCTGGACATCGAACCGGGCAAGACGCTGATCGTCAAATTCACAAACGTCGGCGAGCCGCACAGTGACGGGAAACGCTCGGTGTTCTTCGAACTCAACGGCCAGCCGCGCGATGTCACGGTGGTCGACCGCAACCTGGAACCGGCGACCAAGTCGAATCCAAAAGCCGACTTGGCCGATCCGAAGCAGGTTGGGGCCGCCATGCCGGGCATGGTGGTCACGGTTGCCGTGCAACCGGGGGATCAAGTCGCCAAAGGCCAGAAGCTGTTAACGCTAGAAGCGATGAAGATGGAAGCGACGATCTACGCCGAACGCGACGGCAAGGTCGCCCAGGTCCTCGTGAAGGCCGGCACCCCCGTCCAAACCGGTGACCTGCTCGTCGCCTTCGAATAGCCGGACCGCGAGTCGTTCATGTCGCCAAGCAATGTGACAGCTGTCCCTTGTCAGCGGTTCGTTTCATAATCGAATTGTTCACGTTCGTTATCTCGTTGTGTCTTGCGGATCGCGTGCTCGCGGTCGTGTTCGGCGGCGCGTTGTGCGAGCCGATCGGCCGTGTCGCCGCTAAAGAGTCGCTTGCCGAACGGCATGATTTGCAGCGTGTTCCGCACAGGGATGGACGCGGTCTTGGCGGCTCCGCTGACCTGAACGGCCGCCCCTTTCATAACGGTCGCCGATCGGACGCAGCTTTCAGCGCAGTGCTCGGAGACTTTGTTGACGCAGTCTTTTAGCTCCTCCGCGTGGACGATGGCCGCCGCCTTTTGCGTCCACGTCTTGCCGCTGCGGTACTTGATGGACGGCTTGCCGGACCAAGCGGCGAAGCAGATCGTCGTGGCGTGGTGCCCGTAATCGTACTCGACACCGTGTTTCGAGTAAGTCACTCGCGGGGCGCCGGGCATCATCTGCAGCGGCACGTAGCAACGTTCGCCCGTTTGCGGGTGGTTGAGCACGGCGATTGACGGCCCGCCCGGCAGCATCGGGCCTTGAAAGCTCCGATCGCCCGTGTAGTAGAACCGATGCACCAGGATGACGGGCGGGATGTCGATTTTCGCAAGATCCCCGTCGACCGCGTCGCGTTTGACGATCACGGCCGGGTTGCCTTTGGGATCGACGCCTGGGTCGAGCACTTCGATTTCCAGCGTGGGCGGGACGTTGTTCGGAAAATGCTCGCCGGCTGCCGCCGGCGGCAGCGGCCCGGCGCACGCTGCCAGAATGAATGCTGCCAGAATGAACGCCATGGCCAGCGTTGTGCTGGAGGCGGCGGAGATGACGGGGCGGTCGGAATGCGAAGAGGAGTCCATGGTGCCGGCTCCGATTAGCGGAAAAAGAATTCGATTTCGACACGGTCGATGAGCGCGACATCGAGGCTATTGAGCCACTGGTCGCCGCTACGCGCGTAGCCGGTTGCTTGGTGGAACTTGGGTTGGCCGCGTTCGACCCAGAACGGCTCGGGTTCGATCATCGCGATGGCCGGTTGCGCCGCGGCTTGGCTGGTCGGGTTCGTCGCGGTGGCGAGTCCGCCGAGGCAGCGAAGACGCAGGTGGAATTCATTGCGTTTGAGATGCAGTCGTGGGTTGTAGCCCGCTTCGTCCGCGGTTGCGGACCGACGGTTTTGGTCGGCCCGCAGGCTTAACGACCAAAACGCGTCGGCACGCACTAGCAGAGCGATTTCGGAGACTTGGCAGTGGTCTACCGCAAGCGAAACGCGATTCAACTGGTACAGGCGGACCGGCAATTTGGCCGCTGCCTGAACCGCCGAGGGCTGGTGAGTCGCCGAGTTCTGGGCCGCGCCGTTAGGACGTGTCGGACTCCTGGGTGTGGAAGACGTTCCGCCGGATCGGCGAGCACCGGGGCGGACCGTTCCGGGGAGGCCGCCTGGCAAGACCAAATCCGGCCGGACGATGATGCCCGCCGGAACCTCCTCGGCGGTTCCGACAGTCCATTCGCCTTCGAGCGACGAGTCGTAGACGGACGCCACTGGCGTTTCTCCCGCAGGCGTGCCGGTCACCGGTGCTGGCAGCGAATTCACCGGCAACCGGACGCGGAGCGATTTCAGTCGCTCTAGCTGGTCCGCCGTGTCCCGCAGCGGAACGGCGAACAGCACACCGCGTTGACTGCCGGAAAACACCGACTCGGAACGCGGCCGGTACTGGTAATTCGGCGCGCCAGGAATGCCTTCCAAGCAGCCGGGACGGGTCCGGGCGCGGTGCGCCGTCAGTTCGAATGCGCCGGCGGCGGAGCCGCTACCGACGAACGAGGCAATCAGGACGAATCTTCGGCGATCCATACAGGGTTTCCCTTTCCTGCAAAGCTGAGCTCGGGTTAGCGGACCGCCGAACGAGAAAGGCCGACCGGCAACGTCGGCGCGCCTTGCAGCCGCACTGGTGGATACACGACACCTTGGGCGGCTGGCTGTTGGTACTGAGCGCCTCGGTAATCCGCTTCCTGGGGCTGGGGCTGCTCGTACTGCGTCTGTTCGTATTGGGGCTCTTCTCCATGTGGCACTCGTCGGAGCGACGCGGCACTGGGCGTCGTCTTGTACTGCGGCGGACTGCCACTGGACTCGACCGGCGATCCAGGCTGTCTGATTGTTGACCCCCGACTTGCCCCTTCATCAACTACGGGGGCTAGGATTGATTCGGACACGCCCGGAGGAATCCCCTCCCATCGTCCGTTATTCCGCGGGCTCATGATCTGCGGTCCCATCCGGGAGTCCGTATCAGGGGTCACGTAGCCCGGCGGGATCGTCTCCGGTTTAGGGCGGCCAATGAGGCCCTTGGCCCGCAATGCTTCCAATTGGAGGAAGTCGTCGACCTTTTCCGCCCCGATATGGATGACTGCTTCCCGCAGTTCATGGTACCGCTCGCGGATCTGCGAGTGGTCTTTCCGCACCTGCTGCGGTCCGAGCGTGGCGAGGACGGGTGCCCACCGGAGCCCCATCAGGTCGAACAGCGTGGGGAAAATCGTGGCTTGGGCGAGCACAACGTTTTGCTGCAACGACGATTCGTCGCTCGGGGCCGGCCGGAACAGGGCCCCGGCGATCGGGATGTCCTCGAAGAGCGGCACGCCGCGGGCGGTGCGGGAGGCCTTCAACGCCACGATGTAGCGGCTGACTTCGCGCAGTTCAAAGTTACTCAGCTGCACATCCGTGTCGATATGGTGCCGCTTGACGCGTCCCAGGTGTTTTTCGTCCGCCCGCACCGGTTCGCGGACTTGGGTCGTATAGAGGTAATGGAACCCGAACACTACCGCTTGGCCGTCGGGTTGGATGACCGGCCGGATTTCGTAGCCTGTGCCCGTCTCGAACTTGTAAATCGCCGGGTCGGGAATCAGGTTTTCCAGGTTGGAACCGAACTGCTGGCCGCCATTGGCGTTTTGCGAAACGACCTGTTCGGTGGTCGAACCGTCGAGCCCTGGCAGGACGCTCCGCACCACCGAATACCCGCCGGTGGAACCTGGGGCCGGGCTGGCGCCGGACTGGCCCGATTTGAGCCGGGCGGCGGCCAGGAACGTGGGATCGTTGGCGAGCGCGCCGACATCGTTGACCAGCGCCTTGGCGCCGTTGAGCGCCTCGGAGATCAGAATATCCCGCTGCGGCAAGTCAAACTCCATGCTGGCCGCGGGCGCGACTTTCGCGAACGCCCGGTTGTTGGCCAAGATGCTGGTCGTCTCGATTTGCCCGAACTGCACGTTGTAGTACCGTTCGGCGCTGGTCTGCCGGACGATCCGGAATGTCGGCAGGTAGAACTGGGAGTTGAAGTCGTCATCGAGCGCGGTGGTCAGGCGTTTGATGTAGTTGTCGATGTTCGCCGTATGGGCCCGCGTACCCTCCAGCAGCTCGATGTACTTGTCCTCCACCTCGTCGATCAGCATATCGAGGAACTTTTTGTGTTCGAGCGGCTGCCGCGCGAGCTTCGCGCGTTCCTGAGCGAGCTTCGTGCGAGATTCCACTTCGCGTAAGCTTCGCAATCCTTCAATCATTTCATCGAACAATAATTCCAATTC
Source organism: Planctomycetota bacterium (assembly GCA_046074805.1). GTDB lineage: Bacteria > Planctomycetota > Planctomycetia > Pirellulales > Pirellulaceae > CAIXSC01. The sequence continues at coordinate 8,695 of JBJTOW010000172.1, forward strand.
TTTACTCGTTTTGGAGTCGGCGACGACATCCGATAATATATCCTCCCTAAGCTCTCGCAATCGACTGGCCGCCTCTTCCTGCGCCCCGTCCTTTTCTAACTGGGCAAGTTTGGCGATTTCCTCGAACTGCGTGAAGTAGCTATCCGCGCGGTACTTGACATGTAACGTCGCCTGAATCACTCTGTCGGAACTATCCTTGAATTTACCGATATCATCGATAGAGAGCCGGTTGTTCTCAGCGACCTGTTTGCGAAAGTCCTCGATAGACGTCTTGGCTTTAGACAAACTGTATTTTTTAGCGCAATTATAGTTATCGAGAGTCTCGATAGAGCTTAATAGCGATGAAGTGACACTATTGACTAGTGCGATCCACTTGTTCTTGTCCTTTGGTTCGAACAAAAATTGCTTTTCGACTACACGAAAGTCAAAACTCAACTGCCTGTTTTTAGGCCTGATCGCACCATTTAGAGGTTGAGAATTTTTGGTATCAGACGTGTTTTTGTTCTCGTCGATGAACTTGAACAATCCAGCGACATCGCTTACTGCGTCTCCGGGACCGCGTACAATCGACTCGGCGGTCGCCCGAATCTGTTGCACTGCAACACCAAACTTGACCCGATGTTCTTGTCGTTGAATATTCGATTCTCGAAGATCGCCTTTTGCTCGCCGTTCAAATTCATAAGCTTGATTATATTCCTCTTCTCTATTAAGGTTACGTTCCTCGATAATCGCCCGTTCGGCGACGCGTTGGCGGTACTCGAGTTCAATGACCAGGCGGCTCTTGAAGATTTGCGCGAGGCGGATGAATTCGCGTTGCAACGGCGTCATGGTGTCTTGGTTGCCGTTGTCGGCGGCGTAAAAGCCCCGCAGCGATTCGAACCGCGCGTTGCTCGCCAAACTCACATAGGCCGGATGATGGCGTTTTAGGAACGCGTGTTTCTTGGGGGGGCACACCAGCCCCTGTTCCATGTACGACTGTTCGGCCCGGGGCAATTCGGCCTGGCAGAACGCCTCGAACTGTCCCAGGATCTGGCGCCGCGTATCGTTGCGGGCGAGCGACATCAGCATCAGGGCCGACGACAGGCTGGTGGTGTCCATCGAGTGCAATGACAGCAACTTGTTGCCGGACTGGAGGAACTCCGAGTCGATGGTCCGCAGTTCGTCGATGAAATCCCGGCCGAAGAAGGCGTAGAGATACCGCTGATCGCGGTCCTTTTGCGTATTGCCCGCGAATTGCGCTCGCGCCTCGTCGGCCCGCGCCGCCGCGACTTCGACGATCGACCGGCGGAGCAGTTCGCCGGATTGCAGCGTGAGAAACCGCGACAGGTCGATTTGCTTTTGCGTGGCGTCGGCCACCTCCTCCATCCGGTCGGCGCGTTCGCCGTTCAGTTGCACGGTATGGACCGCGACGCGGACCTGCCCCACCGGTGCGTCGATCTGATCGATCATCAGCCGCACGAGGTTCACGCCCTTGATCGGCCCGCGGAGCTGGATGAGCCCTTCGCCAATGACCGACACAGAGACCTGCTCGACAGGGTCGTCCGATTCGGGCTTGCCTTCGGCGTAGGTATCCGGATCGGCCTTGGCGGCCGCCACTTCGCGGCGGAACTGGTCCTCCCGCGACAGCCGCTCTTCGCTCTCCGCTCGTTGAACAAGTTCGTTCGCGGCGTTTTCGGCGTCCCGCAGGGACTGCACCTCCGTCGACAGGCGTTCGACCTGGGCGGCGAAGCTGCGGGCGGTGGCGTCGAGCGCGGCGACTTCGCGATCGGCGTCCGCCGGTTTCATCGGATCGGCGGGGCGGTTGGTTTGGGCGGCCGCCACGAGGTCGAGCGTCCGGTTGAGCGAATTCTCGGCATGGCGCAGCTCGGTTTCCTTCGCCCGCGTTTTTTTCGCTTTGTCGATCGCGTCCCGCTCGGTCTGCTGGCGGATCGCCGCCTTCTGGTCGGCGACTTGGCGGGCGCGATCGGCCTGTTGCCGGGCCGTGTCGACGCCCGTGCGATTGTACGATTGGACTTTGCGATTGATGACCTGGGCGACGCGATGCGCGTCGCGGTAGTAGTACAGGCGAGCGACCCGCGTCACCACTTTGTCGCTGGGATTGAATCCGGTGGCCTGTTGTCGCGGCTTGGTGAACTCTTGATAGGGAACGTATCTTCCCGTGGTATTGATGATCCCCCGCGGGTCGGCGGACGCCTCGGCCGCCGACTCCGGCCGGCCCAAAACCACCACGTAATCCGACCCCGGCTGCCCCTCGACACCTTCGAGCTTATTGCCGTAGATGTCCGCTAGGGAGGACTTGATAGTTAGGCGATAGATGTCTGGAACTAAGGTCTGCGGCTTGATAGTAACGCTATTGGTTTCGGGATCGTAAGCGACTGCGGGAGATTGAAGCGTTTCCCCAAATCCTCGAGAAAAATCGCCGGTGCCTCCACTGCGTTCTAGAGTGATAATCTCGCCGATTTCGTTGTTTCTTTTCGCGGCGTCCCGCTCTTTACTGACGGCCAGTGGGGCGTTCCGGTCGAACGAGACGGTGACCGCCTTAAATCCAGGCGTTGTGCCAAAATCCATCGGCTCGACGCCAACCACGGTGAGCGGACGATTCCGCACTTCGTAGATGATTGGAGGGCTGACGCTGCCCTGTATCTCGCCGATGCGATATGAAACGGTTACGCGATGTCGTCCCTCAGGTAAAGAAAACGACAACTGACACGGTTGGTTGCCTA
>JBJTOW010000173.1:0-6122 GCA_046074805.1 Planctomycetota bacterium
GCGAACTCGCAGTACTCGCCACCGAGTCCGCAACAAGCTTGTTAGGGATCGCAGCGTCAATGGCCGCCTTGTCTCCCGCCGCATTGTCTCCCGCCGCATTGTCTACCGCCGCTTTGTATACCGTCGCTTTGTCTACGTCCAGCTTTTCTACGTCCAGTTTATCCGCTGCTGGCGAGGCGTTTTCCGCGACGGGAGTCGTTTCTTTGTATTCGATGCTGCATCCGACCGCACCGCCTCCTACCGAGATCCCCAGCATGACCAAGGCCACGGGCAAAGAACTGGGTTTGGAACGAGCGGGCGACAGCGTCCAACGCCCCGGAAGCACCGCGCGGCGAGCACCACAGACGACCGGTCGAATCATGTCGCCAGCTCGGTGGCGGGTGGACGAAATCCGCATCGGAACGCTCCTAACGCACCAGTTCCGCCACTAAACGATAACACGCTCCCTGCGAACCGTCCGGGGCGACGATCCGAGGGTCGACAGTAAAGACGCCCTTAAGCGACCGCTTTCGCATCGAATACGAAAGTGAATCCCCATTGATCAATTTCACGTCGATCATGTCGGTTAATTTCGGTTGGCCGCCGAAGCAACACGTTCCCATGTCGGGAACCAGCACAAACCGATCGACCGGCCCCGCCCCTTGCACTCCGGGATGCACGTACCCTTTGATAAAGATTTTGCGGCCGTTCATCTCCAAGGCCGAAGGTGGAATCGGCAATTCCGGAAACTCCTTGTCCGGCTGAAGCTCCTGGAAAGAATATCGCTCGTAGCCCTCCGGCAGTTCCGTAAGATACAGGTACGTATGAAGGGTAGCGCCACTTGCCAGCAGAACTCCGCTGAGCAAAACCCCCATCCACGCCGGCACTTTGCCCGACACCTCGTCGGGATACAACCGGATGGCGCGCAACGCCAATAGACCGAAAGCGAGCCCGACAGCGGGAACGGCTAGCATCCCGACACTCACCAGCGCGACTACTGACACCAACCCAATCGCCAACGACAACACAGCCGCCTTGCTAACGACCCGATACGAGCCCTCGGATCCATCGTCGAAACCGTTGTCCATCGTGACCACCTTGGTCGATTCTGGAATGGCAGACGCCGACATCCTGATAACCCCTCAACTATCAACACCGTCAACAAAGCCCAAATCCAACGCTCTCCCCTGCCCCTGTCAGCTCCATCAAGATTTTGCTGGAGCTGGCGCCGGGCTTGGCGTGGGGAAGAAGGTGTTCGCGCGGCGAACCGACTCCGGGTCGATCTTCTGCAACTCCTTGATCCGCTCTTTCGCTTCCGGGAGCGGGCAGACCCGCAGGAAATTGATAACCGGAACTTTGACCCAGCTGGTCTTCTCGTCCGCTTCCTTGAACAACTTCACCAACTTGTCCATGCTCGACCAGTCTTCCCAACGCGCCAAATCGGGGATGACCAGATCGGCGAGCGTTGGTCGGTTGAGCATCAGCCGTAGCGACTGCACCACTCGGGCCTTGGGAATCACATTGACATCGTTGCCGTGGAATCGCAGCGCCATGATCGCCGCGTACGTGTCGGCGTATTCCGCCTTCGTGTTCGACAAATACATGTCGTCGACCAACGGCAGACCGTCCGGTCCCTTGAGAAGCAGGTAGCAGGCGATCAAGGCGTCCAGTCCCGCGCGTTGCTTGCGATCCTCGGCCTTAATGAGCCCCTCGAGCATTGGTATATCGGCTGGTTTGCCGCAGACGCCCAACAGCGTGAAATAGAGACGTCGACGGCTGGTCGAGATATTCGAATCCTGAATCCACGCGACCAATTGGTCATGATTCATCTTCGGCTTGAGCGCTTGCACGACGTCGTACGGCGCCTTGGCGAACTCGTCGTACGCGTCACGGGCCAGCAAGTCGTCTTTGTTCTCGAAATACTGTTGGAAAAACTCGAGCCGTTCCGGCCCCGCCTTCGGAAGCTTTTCCAGTTGCAGAATGTACTTCTCGCCCTGCTCGCTTAGCGGCAGCGGCGTCGACCACTGAAGGTTTTCCGGCCCCACGGCGGTTAGGAAGAACCGCTTGCCCGGCTTCGCTTCGCCAAAAAACACCGATTCGACCACCGGCGTCTTCGCCAGCAATTTGGCGCCCTTAACGATGTTCACGATGCGGAACTTGGCTTTGAGCACCTCGTCGCCAGCGTCACCGCCTTTCGGCGCCTTGGGTACAGCGTCCAATGTCGCGATCACCGCGGCGTCCATCGCCGTGATCTCTTCACTTAATGTTTGGGACGTGGCGCTGCAAAAAGGACACGCCACGGCACGCGCGGACACCGCCGTCGCCGCCAGCGCCACCACAAGCAAGTAAACAATCGTCCGCCGCATCATGGCTCCCATCCTTCGCTCAAGTTTTTCCCGCGACGGCTCGATCCACAGATCCCACCGCCAACCACGCCCGACGCATCACGCCCGCCGTCAATGACGCCCCGCTCGCCGTGCTCCGTGTCGAACGCTCAATATACCGCGACGCAACCCGGGCCGCGCGGTCACGAGCCGAGCGACCGCGAGACATCGGTCCTGTACGCTGACAGAGCCGGCAGGAACCCGACCGCGATCGCTAACGCGAGCAATGCGGGAATCAATAGCAGCTCCATCGAAATCCCGATACTCAATCTTGACTCTACGCCCAGCAACTCCAAAAGGTTCACGGGCGGCGCCACATCGAAAAACCCCATCGACACGCCCGTTTCCCGCTCTATCGGCCCGCTGGCGGCGACATTCAGCGAGTGGCCGGCAACCCACCCCGCGCCGCCTCCGCCGAGCGACAGCATAATCGACTCCAGCAAGATTATTCCCATGACGGTGTTTCGGCTAGCGCCAAGCGCCCGCATCACCGCGATCTCATGGCGCCGATCGCTCATCGAATTGTAAATGCTTACCAGAATGCTGACTCCCGACACAACGCAGATCATGCCGGTGAGCACCAGCAGCAACGTCTGAACGGGACGGACAAACAATTCGAACAACCCGACAATCTCGGCGACAGGCAGCACAGCCTGTGCGGCCCCGCCTTCATTGATGACGTTCGTCAAACCTGGGGTGACCGTCGGACTTGTCGTCAGCACAAGCAGCGCTGTCACCTCCCGCTGCTCCATTGGCAATGGCTGGAACACGCCGTGCTCTTGATCATGGACGACAGCCGCTTTGGCCTGGCGTTCGGCCAACATTCGGGCTTCGGCCGCTTCCGCCGACTCGCGGGGAACATCGGGCGACGCGGCCTTCTTCTCCAGCGGTTTGGCATGGTTTTCCATCAGGTAGAAACCAGCCATGTTGATGAACACCGCCCGGTCGTTGGGCGTGCCGGAAGGCGCCAAAACGCCAACCACGGTGAATTTCTCTCCATGTCCGGCGCCGTCTGGATCGCCGTGCGACACGGAAATCCGATCCCCCACCCGCACGCCCCGCTCCCGCGCCACAGTCGCCCCAACAATCGCCTCAAATAAGCCGTTCTCTTCGCTGTGCTCGCGAAAATTCCGACCCTCGCGAAACGCGTACCGCCGATCCCCCCGCTCGCCGAAGCGCAGCGAGTCAAACATGACGGGCCGAGTGGCGACGACCCGGAAAGGACCAAAATAATCGCCCAATCCCACGGGCACTACCGTTTTGGTGAATTGGGAAAACCGCCCGTCGCGCTGATTATCCAGTTGACGTCGGTCGGCCGCGTCCAATGCCAATCGCTGGATCGCGCTGGCCAAATACTCGCCAGAGTCTGCTCCACTGCCCGCAGCCAGCACACCGTCCGCAACTGGCTCATCACCCGAAGCCGGCCCGTCGCCCAAGGCTAGCCCGCCACCCGCGACCGCCGCCACAAGCGACTGCAACTCCAACAACGCAGCGCGCTCCTCGTGAGCCGCCGCTTGCAACGATTGCGATCGCTCCGCGTCCCGCTTCGCCCGCGGCAGAAACTCCAAGTAATACTCGTAAGGAACGTTTTCTATCGGCGTGCTGAGGTAATAGACCGTGTTGAGCGTTAGCTGCAACTTGCCGCCCCGCGCGCCGATAATCATGTTGTAACCCAGTGTCGCGTTCGTGCGGAAAGATTGCTGGATGACCCCCATAATCGACAACACGGCCACCACCAACATCACGCCCAAGGCCATCGAGGCGGCCGTCAACAGCGACGCCAATCCGCGCTGACGGATACTGCGCCACGCGATTCGCCATAAACTCATGCCCGCTCCTCCCGCCGATTGGCCGTCGCGCCGCCTAATTGGTCTCCAACCGCCTGGTCTCCAACCGCCTGTTCTCCAACCGCCTGGCCGCTGATCGCCTGGCCGCTGATCGCCTGGCTGCCGATCACCTGGCCCACCGCACGATTGATCGTCTCCAATCGCTCCACTCGCTCGAACTGGCTAGCGACTTCCATCGAATGCGTCACCATCAGCAGCGAGATTCGCTCCTCGCGGCAAGTGTCCCGTATCAGATCGACAATCCGTTGCTGGTTCGCCGGATCGATATTCGCCGTCGGCTCGTCCGCCAACAGGAGGATCGGTCGGTTGGCCAGCGCCCGCGCCACCGCAACCCGCTGCTGCTCGCCCACCGACATCGTGCGGGGCGTATGCGTCGAACGATGGGACAGGCCGACTCGGTCGAGCAACTGTCGAGCCCGCGCGTTGTCGCGTTTGCCGCGGGCGAAAGTCATGCCCAACAGCACATTTTCCAAGGCGTTGAACGCGGGCAACAGATTGAACGTTTGAAAGACGTATCCCATGCGAGCAGCCCGAAAGCGATCCCGCGCCGGCTCGGAAAGCCGCGCCAGATTCACTCCATCCAGCATGATCGAACCGGCATCCACCGAGCTAATTCCGGCGATGCAATGCAACAAGGTCGTCTTGCCACACCCGCTGCGGCCCAGCAACACCATCTGCTCGCCGCGTTCCAACGCGAAGCGGGGAATGTCGAGCACCGGAAGCGGATGCCCGTTGGGCTCGATAAAGGTCTTCTTCACGTCTTCCAAAAGCAACATCGAAACAATTCCCGAGAAGTTTGTTCGCTGGACAAGCGTTTGGTCGACGACCGTGCGTGAGCCATGTCTTCCTGAACCGTGTGTCCACTGGCCGAGAAACCAATAGATGGCTGCCGGCCCCGCGTGCCGTGCGTCCCAACCGCACCGGCTAGCGGCGACGCATGGCTCGTTGAACCTCCCGATCAACCTCGCGTTTCTTGATGCTTTCGCGTTTATCGTGAAGCTTTTTGCCTTTGCAGAGTCCCACGAGCACCTTGGCGATACCGCGTTCGTTGAAATACATTTTCAGCGGCACCATCGTGAGCCCCTTCTGCTGAGCCCGGCCCGCAAATTTGAGGAACTCGCGCTTGTGCAGCAACAATTTCCGGAGCCGCTTCGGCTCATGATTCCACATCCCGGCTTGCGGATACGGCGGAATATCGCAATCGACCAACCACAATGCGCCGTCCTTCAGCCTCGCGTACGCCTCTTCAAGCGACACTTTGCCGTTACGCAGGCTCTTCACCTCGGTCCCGCGCAACATCACGCCGCACTCGATCGTCTCCAAGATCTCAAATCGGAACTGCGCCTTGCGATTGTCCGCCACCAAACGCGGAGTCAACCCTTCGTCCGCCGCCTTTCCCGCTGATTTATGAGCCGCTTTGGCGGCCGGTTTACTCGGCGGCTTACCGGTAGGCTTGTTCGTGGGAGTAGCAGCCGGCCTGCTCGGCGGCTGACCACTAGGCTTACTCACCGGTTTTCCCACTGACGACGGCGCGGGTTTGGCCCCCGTTGCGGCGGACGGCGTTTGGGGCGATCGAGACTTGGAGGGAGAAGCCATGAGCGAAGACACCGTGCGACAGTCGCGTGAAGTACCCGGACAGCCGCTAGAGAATTCCAAATTTGGCGAAAACATCCGTCGCCTTCATACCCGCGCGGATCGCGTCGCGCACTTCGTTCTCGCTATGGACTTTTTTCCAAGCCCGCGCGATCGCTTCCTCTTCAATCGACTTCGGCACGACGACGATTCCATCCTCGTCCGCGAACACAAGATCACCGGGCGCGAACCGCACGCCCGCGATCTCCACAGGCACATCCAAATCGATGACTCGCTGTCGATGAAGGCTATCGTAGGGACTTGTCCCGCGGGCGAAAAC
>JBJTOW010000174.1:0-3395 GCA_046074805.1 Planctomycetota bacterium
CGGCTTTATCACTTTTGCGCCGCAAAACCTGTACATCTTCAAGGACCGCTTCCGCACGCTGCAGCGGAAAGCGAATACTCTGAAGAAAACCCTCTTTTCCGTGATCGTGCCGCAGCACCAGCAGATTGTGAACTGGCTGAAAACGTTGCCGAACGTCGACCCCGAGCGGATCGGCTTCTACGGACTGTCCTATGGCGGAAAAAGCGCCATGCGGATTCCGGCACTCGTAACCGATTATAAGCTGTCGATCTGCTCGGCCGACTTCAACGAATGGGTCGCCAAGAACGCGTCGACCCGCCTGCCATTCAGCTACATGTGGACGGGGGAATACGAAATCTTCGAGTTTGATTTGGGAAGCACTTTCAATTACGCGGAGATGGCGGCGCTCATCTGTCCCCGGCCGTTCATGGTGGAGCGTGGCCATACGGACGGCGTCTCGACCGACGAATGGGTCGCGTTCGAATACGCCAAGGTTTTCAATCTTTACAGCCACCGGCTGAAGATTCCCGCTCGGTGCGAGATGGAAGTTTTCGATGGGCCGCATACGATCAATGGCCAAGGCACTTATCGTTTTTTACACAAACATCTGGATTGGCCCACCCCGGCTGCGGCCGCGAAGTAAATCCACGCTGCGTCACGTCGCCATCGCTCAGGGAGAGCTTTGTGAATCATCCAAAACGCGTAATGTCTCCGTTTGGACGGCGGCTCATTTGCGGGGCCGGGGTCGCGCTAATCGTCGCGGCAATATGGCCGAATCCGTGTCCGCTGTTAGAGCTTGTCGCCACGCGAACCGCGAGCGCCCAAGCCTTGTCGACAGGCGGCCAGGCGAAATCGGCGCCAGCGATCGAACGGGTGTTGCCGCCGGCAGGTGTGCCGCTGGATCTGGCCGTCCGTGAGGAACTCGCGACCGCCACCAAGGCGTTGCGTGAGCAGATCACAAAGCTCAGCGGCCACCCTCTCGCGGCTGACATCGAGGTCTATGTGAAGGCGTTGGAACTCGCTCTCGAGTTTGGCGAATTCTACGCGCCCAAGGATGTGGAAAAGGCGCGATTCGCGATCGCCGAGGCCCAGCGGCGGCTGGCGGCGGCGGCCGGCAACGCCGTGGATTGGCCGCGAAAGACCGGACTCACCGTCCGGGGCTATCGTTCGCGACTCGATGGATCGGCCCAGCCGTATGGTGTCGTCGCTGGCGTCGACCACGATTTTTCCCGCCCGGCTCCGCTGTATGTGTGGCTGCATGGCCGTGGTGACAAACAAACGGATTTGCATTTCATTTATGAGCGTCATCATTCGCAGGGGCAAATCGCCCCGCCCGGCGCCTTGGTGATTCATCCGTTCGGCAGGCATTGCCTCGGTTTCAAATCGGCAGGCGAAGTCGATGTCCTGGAAGCGGTCGACCATGCCTGTTCCCAGTATGCGATCGATCCTGATCGCATTGTATTGATGGGCTTTTCTATGGGCGGCGCCGGAGCTTGGCACCTTGGGGCGCATTATGTCGACCGTTGGTGCGCTGTGAGTCCTGGCGCCGGTTTCGCGGAAACCGCACGCTACAACAAAATCTCCCCCGATAAGTACCCGCCGCAATATGAGCAGCAACTGTGGGGTTGCTATGACGTGCCGTCCTATGTGCGAAATCTATTCAACGTGCCGGTCATCGCCTACAGCGGCGAAAAGGATCGGCAGATTCAAGCGGCACAGGTGATGGAAGAGGCGTTCAAGTCCGAAGGCCGCGAACTCCGCCATTTGATAGGACCGGGCGTCGAGCACCGTTACGAACCGGCCACCTTGAAACAGTTGCTCGATGAAATCGCGGCGATCGTCCGCCAAGGGCGTGTCCGCGCTCCGCGGTCGGTCACTTTGCAGACCCGCACACTGCGTTACTCACGCATCCATTGGGTCGAAGCGCTGGGCCTGGAACGGCACTGGCAAGACTCACGCATTGACGCCACGCTGGCGGAGAATCGTTCGCTCTCCATCAAGACTGTGGGCGTCACTGAACTGCGGATATCGCCTCCCTATGAAGTCGCCAAGATCGAGGTGAACGGGGAGGCCGTGAACGGCGTCACCTTGCCGATGACTGTGGGTGCATCGTTCCGCTTGAGACGCGATTCGGCCGGCCACTGGCAAGCCGTCACTGAAAAGCCAATGACTGGCCAGGCCCCGAGCGGCGCGACGAAAGAAGCCCGGGATTTTCCGGGTGGAGCCGGAAGAAAACGTCCCGGACTGCAAGGTCCGATCGACGATGCGTTTCTGGCCCCGTTCGTGTTCGTGGCCCCTGGCGGTTCGTGCGCGACGCCAGCGGTTGACCGCTGGGTCCGCGCGGAACTCTCGCATGCCGCCGAGCGGTGGCGGGCAGTGTGCCGGGGCACCGTGGAGATGAAACTCGATCGCGACCTGACCGATGCCGATATCGCGGAGAAAAACCTGATCCTCTGGGGCGATACGGCGGGCAACGCCGTCATTCGCATGCTCGCGGATCGCTTGCCGATCGGGTGGACATCCGACGGCGTTGCGACGGATCGGGCGGTGGTGAAGGCAGGGGAGCGTGAGCGTTGGGACGCGGCGCATCATGTGCCGGCTTTCATTTATCCGAACCCCCGGAATCCCGAACGCTACATCGTGCTCAATAGCGGCTTGACGTTCCGCGAAGCGCATGACCGGACCAATTCGCAGCAGAACCCGAAACTGCCGGACTGGGTGGTGTTCGACATTCGCGAACCATCAACCGCTCAGGCGGCCGGCCGCGTCGCCGCCGCCGGATTCTTTGATGAACGATGGAAGTAATCTGAGCCCGCTCGGAGTCGATCACGACGCTTTGGGGTTAAAGTCGGTTCCACTTCGCGCGTTCACCTTGAAACAGTCGTGCCATTCGCGTCCGACATTTTTTGCAGGGTATCAACTCGGCTCGAAACGCGACGGTGCTTCACCGGGCGGCTTGGGCCGCTCCGCTAGTGTGCGCTCTCATGACAAGCGGAGCGGCGCAAGCCGCCCGGTCCCGGACGCTACGGTTCGTGTCGCTCGTGGCATGCCTTGTCGAGCGGTTCGGCGCTGGGCGTTTCGGTGCTTCACCGGGCGGCTTGCGCCGCTCCGCTAGTGTTCGCTCATAACAAGCGGAGCGGCGCGAGCCGCCCGGTCGCGTGGCGGGAGCGTCCCGCTCCCGGGCGTCGCCGTCCGCTCTCGCCCGCTTGCGGCGTTGCTTGCCGAGCGACTCGGCGCCGAGTGTTACGAGCCTTCACCGGGCGGCTTGGGCCGCTTCGCTAGTGCGCTCTCATAACTAGCGGAGCGGCGCGAGCCGCCCGGTCCCGGACGCTGCGGTTCGTGTCGCTCGTGGCATGCCTTGTCGAGCGGTTCGGCGCTGGGCGTTTCGGTGCTTCACCGGGCGGCTTGCGCCGCTC
>JBJTOW010000175.1:0-3013 GCA_046074805.1 Planctomycetota bacterium
CTCTGGCGAGATCACGACGCCGCTCCCACCCGCGATGAACACGAAGGCCGGTTTGACCTTGGCGCACAGGGCCTCGACCTTGGCCGCGAAAACCGCCGCGGTGCCGCCAGACGCGGACGCGGTGCTGGCAGCTGAATCACCAGTCGTCGCCGGGGCTGCAGCCGCCGCTGGCTTATCCGGTGTCGCGGGCTTTTCAGTCGCGGGCTTTTCAGTCGCTGGCTTTTCAGTCGCTGGCTTTTCGGCCGCCTGCTTTTCAGCCGCGGCGGGGGCCGCAGTTTGAGCGTGCGATAGAGGTGCGGGAACGCTCCAAACGAAGATTGTCACCGCAGCCAGCCAAGCCGATAGTTGCGGCCAGCCCCGGAAAAGTCGCCGCTTCGAACGATGATTCGCTTTGCGGCTTGGCCGCGAAGTTGAACGATCTAAGGTCATGGCCGCTCTCCGAGGACGATTTCGAATTCTTTCGTATCGATGACTTCAAACTGCCCTTCGAACTTGCCGCTCGCATCAACCGTCTTGAGCAGCTCTTGCAATTCGGCTTCGTTGGTAATGCGTTTGCCTTTAACGACGAGGGCTTTCTCAATTCCAGGCCGCTGGATCTTCAAGCGAATACGATCGCCCGGTTTGTGCTCGGCCAGGTGTGCCATCAAATCTTTCCAGTCCTCGACCTCGTCGCCATCGATCGCCAGCACGCGGTCGCCGCGTTTCAACCCCGCGTTGCCCGCAGGCGTGCCCGGCCCGACGGCGCCGAGCACGGCGGCCAGTCCGAACACGCTGTTCGGATCGGGCGAGATTCCCATGTAAGCGCCTGCCAGCTTCAACGTCGATGTGCCCGACTTCATGCTGTCGAAAGCTTCGCGAATCTTCGGCGCCCAGGCGATCATGCCGACGCCCGAGTTGGGAGCGATTTCCCAGCCGTTCAGCTCTTGGTCTTGAAAAATCCGTCCCTGCACCGTGCGGGGCAAAATGGGAGCAGTGGCGATGCCGAGCAGTTTTCCCGTGGTCGACACGACAGGACCGCCCGAATTGCCGTAATTCAACATGGCGTCCGTCTGGAATTGGAAACCGCGGCCCCGCGAGGGCGCGCTGACAATTCCCGCGTTCATGGTGAACCGAGTGCCAGAGCCGCCCGCGAAGCCGAGCAGTCCCACAGACTCGCCGAGTTCCGGCGCCGAGGCGCTGTCGAGCAAGCTGGCTGCCGACAGTTGGACGTCGTCGATCTTCAGTAGGGCGACACCCAGCGGGACATGGCGGGCCAGGATCTTCGCCTCGCGAGTGCTGCCGTCGACCAGGAGCGCCGTCACCTTGACGACCGGGTTGTTAGATGTCTCGAGTCCCTCGGCGGGCGCCTTCGCCAGTTCCTCGGATTTCCCCGTGAACTTCACTCGGTGCGGCTCTTTCGTCGCCTTATTGAGAAACACCAGTTCGTCGGCCACGTTGAACAAGCTCGTCAGAATCAGACCATCGGCCGACACCGCGATCCCCGTGACTGGCTCGCCCGGCTGCCGCAACATCTGGTTCACTTCAATCAGCCGTGCCGACTCAAAGTAATCGCCCAGCACCTGCTGCCGTTTTTCCTGGTTCAGCGAACCCCAGTCTTTAACTTCCTTGAGGAACGTGTCCCAAGGCATGCGCGGCAAAACCTCCGGAGCGTACTTCCGTTCCACTCGCAAGCCGACCAAGTGCTTTGACCAATCCTCGGCGTGCCGAGCAAGTTCTTTCGTCGACTCGTCGACAATCGGCTTCTCGAACAGTGGATCGCGACGCGGCTTGACCCGCTCGGACTTGAAACTATCGAGCCGTTCCAGAATCACCTTCGTGGGCACGCCAACTCCCTGCCAGCGCGACGGCGAGACATTTAAACTGATGACGCCACACAACTGGCCACGATCGTTGATGATCGGTCCGCCGTCCGAACCGGGATTCACGGCGGCCGTCGTTTCGATGGCCATTCCCGCGTAGAGGCTTTCACCTCCAAGGTTTTTCACCTCATACAGGCCGCTGACGTGTCCCATGCTGAACGACGCCGTGCCGCTTAGCAGCACCACGTTGTTAGCGTTACTGGTCGTGAATGCCCGCGAGCCCACCATGGGAAAATCGCTGGCGAGCGGCAGATAGGTAAGCCCCAATCCGTCCACCTTCAGCAAAGTCGTTTCGAGTTGCTCGTTCGATTCCACGATCGAACCTTGGCGCCGCGAGAAATTCGCGAACACCACCATGATCTCTTCGGCCCCCGGCGGGATTACCGTGGTGGATGTCAATATATGGCCGTCCTCCGCGATGACCGTACCGGTTCCGAAAAACGAGGCGTACCCGTCTTTCTTGCAATACAGTCCGACAGTGCTTGCGGTCGCTCGAGCCGCCATTTCCCGTACGGGATCGGTCGGCGAGGCGGTCTGGTCATAAGCAGCGGCGGACGCAGCGGCGGGCGGAGTCGCTGCTCCCGGTGCGGGCGATGCTGGAGTGGTTGCTGCTGGAGTGGTTGCTGCTGGCGCTGGCGTCGCCGGTGCGGGCGTTGGCTGGGCGACGGCCGACCGCAGGCTCAGCATCATCATCACGGCCAAGGCCAGTGGAGTGGCCAGTGGAGTAGCCAGTGGCGTGGCACTCCGAAACAGCCGCCTCGACCGCGGCAGTCGGTTGCGTCGCCCCGGCTGTCCCGAATCATGCCCATAGATCGTTCGCCAATGCATACGGCCCCCTCTGCTCATGCCCGCGAATTCAGCCCGACTGATTTCGTCTCTGTGGTGGCGTCAAACTCGCCCTTATGATAGTCGGCACTCGGCATGTCAGCAGCCGTCATTGTGAAGAAAAGGGACAGTGGAGCGGCGATCGAGGCGGCTAGCGATCAAGCGGATCCGCCGGCCGGGGCGAGCGGCCATCTGGCGGATCGGCCACCTCGATCATCAGCTGTTGAAATACACCTGGAATAGGTCGATCGCGATTCCCAGGGTCGCGTGCAACAGCAGTCCGGAAACGATCGAGCGGGTCCGAATGGCCAGGACGCCCAGCAGAGCGC
>JBJTOW010000176.1:0-3074 GCA_046074805.1 Planctomycetota bacterium
CCGCAACCGACGGCCTCTACGCCGCGCCGGTCGCCGACGACCGGTCGGTGTATCTCGTTGATGGCGCGGGCGTCGTCCATTGCCTCGACCAAGCGTCGCTCGCGGTTCGCTGGACTTACACCACCAAAGGCGGCGCGGGCAATGTGAACAACGTCGCGGCGCCCGTCATCGCCGGCCCCTATCTCCACGTCGGCACGACGGCCGGTTACTACTACGTTCTGGATCGGGAACGCGGCACGCTGGTCCGCGAGCTCGACGTGCGCGAGCCGATCTTTTCGTCTCCCGTTGCCGGGGATGGACGGGTCTATTTCGCGACGCTTGGGGCCCGCGTTCACGCCGTCGAGCCGAACGGCACGCCGGTCTGGAACTGGGACTTTGTCACGGAAGTGATCAAGTTCAACGGTAATCGTTGGAGCGGCGTCGATTGGCTCCGCGAGCGGCCCAATCGCGTCACGTGGCGCGACCACTTTGTCTGTTCCCGCGATCTCTGCTTGGTTGGAAAAACTCTTGTCGTGCCGGCGGGTGGCCGTACTGTGTTCCTGGACGACGCCGGCGCTTCCCCGAAGCTTCGAGTCGTGGGAGAGATTCCGGCCTACGACGGTTCCGAGTACCCGGCGACATTCGGCCAGAGCGCGGACGCGGCCGGAAATGTCTACGTGCAATGGCATCGCCGCGACAACGCGGGCCGCGTCGAGATCCTGCGGTTGGATGGCGATAAACTCCAAGCGGAAGTCGTCCCCGGCACTCAAACCGCGATCCATCTGCCAGGTCTCCTAGGCTTCGCGCCTGTCAGTGTCCGGGATGGCGACATTTACCGCGTGCGACCGGAAAACGGTTTCGGGCTGTGCCGCCATCGCGTCGGCCAGGAAAAGCCGGACATCTTGCATCCGGCCCCGGCGATCAGCCCTCCCCTCGTCACCCGCGACCATGTGCTCTACGGCGGGCTCGATGGCCACCTGCACGTCGTGCCGATCTCGACCGGCCCGCGAGCCGGTGAGTCCGCGCCGGGGCCCGCCGCATCGGGAACTTCGTCGGTAACCGCCGCGACCACCAACCGCCTCGCCTATTCGTTGCCAACCGGCGGACGGGCGGCTATCACCGCACCGCTCGCGTTGGCGGGAGGCCGGGTATTTGTGCCGAGCGAGGACGGATATCTCTATGTGTTTGGAGCGGACGGGAAAGAACCGGCGCCGACTCGCGATCTGGGCGTGACGCGAATCCGCAGCCCGCTTACTGGACCGCTCGCCGACGCCCGTTACGACTGGTATACCAATTATGGCGATTTCGGCTCCACCAACGCCAACACCCAGGAACTGAAACCACCGCTGCGAATGCGGTGGGCCCGGCGTCTCGAAGGGACGATCAAGCATCTGCCCGTGTGTGGCGGTGGCCGGCTTTACACACATACCGCCGAAGGCCAAGTGATCGCAGTGGAACAGGACACCGGCCGCCTGCTATGGCGCCGCTATTGGCCGGATGTATATCTCTCCTTCACCTCGCCGCTGTATCACGAAGGCAAGCTGCTTGTGCCGCAAGCCGGCATGAAACGCTCGTTGATCCGATGCCTGGATGCCGCCACCGGCGACATGCTGTGGGAGGCGCCGTTTAGCGGTTCGCCCAGTTGGAGTCGCCAATTTCCGCCGGTCGTACATGGGCGGCTGGCGATCTACGCCTCTGGCTCGGGCCAATATGCGCCGCAGGGCACCGAGAAGCCGTTCACCTTCAAGGGCGTGCCGCAACCGGCGGGCGACGGGTCGGAAGTGATGAGCTGGATTTACTCGAACGACAACCCGTACTATCCGAAAGACAACCGTCCCCTGATTTGGGCCTGGGACATCGAGACGGGCAAGCTTGTGTGGCAGAAAGACTTCTCCGAACATGGCCGGGGCGGCAACGATTGCGGTATCTGTCTTCTCGATGGCAAATTGTTTTACTCGACATTTTTCGGGTACTCGGCGAGCCAACGCGCGCGGCGGGGCCTGCCTCCCGAAAACAACGGTCTGACCGCTTGCCTGGATCCGGCCACGGGTAACGTGGTTTGGCTCACCCATAAATACCATGTCACCGCGAAATGCACGCTGACTGGCAAAGAGGGACGCATTTATATCGGCGGCTTCAATCCGGCCCGCGAGGACACCAAAGACCGGTTTGTCTGGTGTCTGAACGCCAACGACGGCTCGCTTGTCTGGCAGTCCGACGCGGTGACATCGGCGTTGAATGTGGTCACGGTGGGCGACAAGTTCATCTTTTCCAACGCCCTGCGCGGCCGTGGCAACGTGTTCGACCGAGAAACGGGCAAGGTGGTGGGCGGTGTCGACCATAACTACGCCTGCTGTCGCTTCACCATGTCCGGCTCGTTCATTCTGGGCGCGAACATGGACATGATCGATCTAGCCGACAATAGCCGCTTGGTATCGACAGGACCGGCGATCGATTCGCGCGAATGCTTGGGCGCGGTTGTATCAAACGGCCGTGTTTTCTACGCATCCCAGGCCAGCGGTATCATCGTTTCGCAAAGTTATGGAGACGAAGCGAAACGGCTTCCCGCGTTGTGGGAACGTCCGTAGAGCGATCGGGTCGGCGACGACGCGGGCGCTAACGCAGGGACTGTAAAGAGGTGGGTTTAAGGTGGAACGACTCATGATCTTTCGCAAAGCAACTGCGGGTACTGGGCGGTGCGTCTCGGGAACCGCTCAGACCGCCAAGGTGTTGGCCAGTCCCTTGCCCGTCGCGTGGCTCGTTACGATCAGCCTCGTGGCCGCAAGTGGCCTGGGAGCTTTGGGAGGCGTTTCGACCACGCGGGTCGCAGCGGCAGGCGATTGGCCGATGTATCGGTGCGACGCTCAGCGGAGCGGCGCGACTCCCGCCGAGTTGCCCGCGCGGCTGTCACTCGCCTGGTCTCTGGAACTGCCCGTGTTACAACCGGCCTGGCCCGACCAGCCCAAAATGCAGCTTGACAGTGTCTACGAACCAGTGGTGCTTGGGCGGCGCCTGTTTGTCGGTTCGTCCCACGACGACAGTTTGACCGCCTACGACACCCGGTCGGGCCGGGAACTGTGGCGGTTCCATGCCAA
>JBJTOW010000177.1:0-11518 GCA_046074805.1 Planctomycetota bacterium
GGAACGGCGACGGCGATCGCGGGCGGCCTTGCGGCGTCCGTGGTGGAAACCGATGTGGGCAGCAGCGTTGAGAATCTGTGGGGCGGTTCCAGCGCGGACACGCTTGTGGGTGACGCCGCCCCGAACTTAATCAACGGTTTCGCGGGCGCGGATACGCTCAATGGCAAGGCTGGCATCGACACTGTGGACGGGGGTGTGGGCGGCGACGTCATTCAGGTGGCAGGGATGGAAGCCCAAAGCGACGTCTTGATCGGTGGGGTTGGCGTGGCTTTGGACACGACCGATTACGACGTTATGCGGAATGTTGGCTCGGGGATCGTGACGCTCAACGGTTTCAATCCATCGTCCAACGATTTCAGCAACAGCATCGACGAATACGACGGTGGTGGATTTGGCTTGATTGGATCGGACAGCGTCACGCAGTTCCATTTGGGAATGACGCTGGTGAAAAACACTCCGAGCGTATCTGGCGCGGGCGATAACGATGCAGTGACCGTTTCGTTCAACAATCAGGGGGCAACGGTCGCCTACTTGGGTGGCGTGGGAACAACCGATCGCGTGCTGCTTACCATGCGGGCGGAAACGATCGCTGAGTTGGACGACACGATGTTGGCCACGATCAAGGCTTACCTGGGGAATCCCTCCGGTCCGCTGACGGTGACCGGATCAGCGCTGTTGGGCAATTTCACGGTGGATGGTTTTGAAGCCGCGAGAATCGCTGTGTACGACGACGGCGAGATTATCGACATCACGCCGTTGTTTCTCAATTTGCAGTCAACCGACCAGATCATCATCGGCAGTGCGGCCGGCGAAACGCTCAACGGCACTGCGGCGGCCGACCTGATCTTTGGTATGGAAGGCAATGACCTCATCAACGGTCTTCAGGGGGCCGACTACCTGTTTGGCGGCAGCGGAAACGATGTGATCTACGGACGCGACTTGAACGACACGCTGGTGGGCGGCAGCGGCAACGACCAACTGTTCGGCGAAGGGGGCGCTGATTGGCTGCTGGGAGGCGCGGGCGACGATGTGCTGGAAGGCGGCGATAGCGGAGATTCGCTGGAGGGCGGATTCGGCAACGACCAATTGCAAGGTGGAGGCGATGCGGACCACCTGTTCGGCAATGCTGGTAACGATCGACTGTCGGGGTCGGCTGGCAACGATCAGTTGTTCGGTGGCGATGGCAACGATTCGCTTTTCGGTGGCGACGACGATGATGTGCTCAATGGCGGCACGGATGGCGGCCTCGCCGGATTCGGCGACTTCGTGAATGGCGAAGCGGGTAACGACTTGATTCAGTCGCAAGCGAAGGAGTCCGAGTTCGACGTGATCCAAGGTGGAATGGGGTTTGATCGCCTTGTGAGCATCGACCTCGATGATTCACCTTTGGATTTTGTGTTCAACGGATTCGACGGTATCAACAACGGCATTGAGTACATTGCTGGCAACGGGGCTCGGATCACGGGTAACAATGCGGCCAATACTTTGGATTTCCGCCGCAATTCAGTGGGCAGCGCGTTCGTCGCGATCAACGGTGTTCCCCAAATCGATGGCTGCGCTGGCAACGACACGATCTACGGCACCGATATCGCCGATACCATTCTTGGCAATTCGGGATCGGACACGATCTACGGCTATCGCGGCACCGACGTGATCTACGGCGACACGATGGATGGCCTCATCGGCACGGGTGGCAACGACACACTGGACGGTGGCGAAGACGGCGACACGATTTATGGCGGCGACGGCGATGACAAGATTACAGGATGGTCGGGCAATGACTCGCTGTACGGTCAAGGCGGCGCGGACAGCATCGATGCGGGCGACGGCGACGATGTGCTTGACGGCGGCGCCGACGACACGACGGGAACCTCGCCAAGGGGCGACACGCTGATCGCCGGTGGCGGCAACGACACCTACCGCACTCGAAATCGCGATTCGGAATTCGACTCCATCGATGGCGGCGCGGGACAAGACCGCTTGATCAACATGAAGGATGATCCGACGGATCTGAATCTGTACTTCGACAACTTCCTAGGAATGAAGAACGGAATCGAGGAGATCAATGCGGGCCAAGTTTTGATCCGAGGCAATAGCCGCGGCAATAAGATCGACTTCCGGTACGGCACGAAAGCCTTGCCGTTCATCGCAACCTTCGGTGTGATTGGCTTCGAGGGACTTGGCGGCGACGACATGATGTACGGCGCCGATTTGATCGACTCGATGTTCGGCGGCGATGGGAACGACACGCTTTACGGGGCGGGGCGCGCTGACACGATTGACGGCGGAGCTGGCAACGACTTTATCTACGGCGGCAGTGACAAAGACCTGCTCATCGGCGGCGACGGCGACGACTCCATCTATGGCGAGCTCGGAAATGACACGATTCTGGCGGGAGCGGGCGCAGACCTTGTGGATGGAGGCGATGGGGATGACATTATCAACGGTGGGCTGGGAATCGATGACCTGCGAGGCGGCGGGGGCAACGACCAATTCCAGGTCCAGAATGCCGAAGGCTCCATGGACACGTGGAATGGCGGCGCTGGTCTCGACCGGATTGTGAATATCGGTGCCGGCGACCTCACGCTGTCGATCTTCCGTGGGCCCAAGAGCGCCATCGAAACTTTGGTGGGTGGCAAATGGAGGATCGTGGGGACGTCGGTCGCTGACCTACTCGACTTCCGCATCGTGGAGACCGCGACGTCCTTCATGAATTTGGTTGACGTGCCATCCATCGAGACAGGCGCAGGAAACGACACGATCTACGGAACAGCGAACGCCGACACGATCTACGGCGGCGTTGGCGACGACATAATCTTCGGATATGCCGGCAACGATGTCATTCGCGGCGAGGTCGGTATTGACCAACTGGATGGCGGAGCGGGCAATGACACGCTGGAAGGTGGCGATGACAACGACACGCTCACCGGCGGCGCTGGCAACGACATGCTGGTCGGTGCGGTGGGTGCCGATCGACTCGATGGCGGCGACGGCGACGATGTACTCGACGGCGGCGCAGGGGCAGACACCGTGATCGGCGGAGCTGGCAACGACAATATTCGGATCCGTGGCTCGGAAGCGATATCGGATTCGCTGTCTGGCGGAGCTGGCACCGATCGGATTACCAACCTCGTGGACAACTCTGGGATTCCTTACGGCGAGTTGCAGTTCGAGCGGTTCGTGGCCTCTGAGACGCTGATCGAAGCGATTTACGGCGCCGGAGCTTGGGTACGTGGCACATCCAACAACAACTTGCTCGATTTCCGTCTGGTCAAAACGGCGACGCCTTCCGCCACCGTTTCCCTCTTCAACGTTGCGGGCATTGATGGCGGTGATGGAAATGATGAAATCCATGGCACCAAGGCCAACGACAGCATTTTTGGCGGCGCTGGCAACGATTCGTTGTTCGGCTACGGTGGCAACGACTTCCTAAGCGGCGGCGATGGCAGCGACATCATCATGGGCCATGATGGAAACGATACGATCGTGGGTGGAGATGGAGCCGATAACATCACCGGCGGCGCCGGCATCGATGTGTTCCGATTCCAGCAATCGACAACCGACCTGACGGAGCTTGATTTGGTTCAGGATTATAAGGACGATGTTTTGGTCTTTGCGGGTTACTCGCCAAACCCCTACGCAAGCTGGATGTTCCCAGTAGGTGGCGACATTTTGACCGTCACCCCGAGCGGCAAACGTGTGCGGTTGGTCAACGTGAAGGTCAGACCAGTCGCAACGAAAGTCATCATCCAGAGCTAGTGCGTTTTCCATCCTGAGTTTCCGGGTACGACGGACTTCCTAGTCCGTTTCAGCGGTCGAAGCGGCGGCAGCGTCAGGCTGGAAGTCCTTCGTAGTCGCCCGTGAATCGAGCGACTCCGCATATTGATAGGCCGATGCGTTTCCCGTGCGGCCGACATTCGAAATTCTCATTGACGTGTCGGGATATTCCGATACTATTCTGGACGAATCGATGAGAGGCCGCTTCATGACCGCGTCCGCGAAACAGAAACGTTCCGACCGTTCGAGCGCAGCCGTTTCGCCGCCCGCTGGGCTCTCGCCCGAAGTATCGTCGCCTACTGAAACATCCGAGAAGGCGTCGCGCAATCGGCAGGCCCGAGCGGCTGGAGTTCGGCGGCTGACGGGTTTGGATGCGTTGGCGCGGGCGGCCGAGTGCCTCCGAACGCTGGCCCATCCCCATCGGCTGCGGATGATCCAAATGTTGCTCAACGGCCGCTACACGGTCGGCGAACTGGCCGATGCTTGCGACCTGCCGAGCCACATGGCTTCCGAGCACCTGCGGCTGATGCAACGCTGCGGCTTTCTTTCGGCTGAAAAGGATGGCCGCTGCGTCTACTACGCCATCGCCGAACCGCATCTCGCGAACATCATGGCCTGCGTCGAGGCTCGGTTCGGCACCTAACCCCAGGAAAAGGAGTCGCTTTCATGTCGCGTTCGATTTCGCCCCAGGAATTGGATTCATTGCGTCGCGGTGGGCAAGCCGTCGAGTTGATTGATGTCCGAACGCCGGTGGAATTCCGCGAGATCCACGTGGAGTACGCGCGCAATGTGCCGCTCGATCGGCTCGACCCGGCCGCTGTCCGCGCGGAGCGGCAGGGCTCGCCGGATGCGCCGCTCTATGTGATCTGCAAGTCGGGTAGCCGCGGTCGACAGGCGTGCGAGAAACTGGCTTCGGCGGGCTTTGCCTCCGTCGTGAACGTGGAAGGCGGGACGCTGGCATGCGAGGCGGCCGGTTTGCCGGTGGTGCGGGGCAAAAAGGCCGTTTCGCTCGAACGCCAAGTGCGGATTGCCGCCGGTGCGTTGGTGTTGACCGGCGCGGCGCTCGGGTACTTCGTCCATCCGTACTGGATCGGTTTGTCGGCCTTCGTTGGGGCGGGGCTGATGTTTGCGGGAATCACCGACACCTGCGGCATGGCGATGATGCTGGCTCGCATGCCATGGAATCGAGTGGCGGCGGGGAGTGGAGGAGGGGCGGGCAACGCGAGTTGTCGGGTGGCCGCCTTGTTTCTCGTCGCAACCGGACTCGCCGTGGGCCTTCCCCGGAGCGCCGTGGCGGTCGACCATACGACCGACACATTGCCGCAGGTCAAAGCCGCTTTCGAGGCGAAAAAGGCGGTGTTGATTGATGTCCGCGAAGCGTCCGAGTGGAAAGCGGGACACGTGCGTGGGGCTCAATCGCTGCCGTTGAGCGCGCTCCAGAAGGGAGTCGCCGAGGCGGACTTGGACCGCGTTCTGCCGAAAGACCGGATTGTCTACTTGCACTGCCAAGCCGGTCGTCGCTGTCTGATGGCGGCCGAAATATTGGCGAAGAAAGGCTACCAAGTCCGGCCGCTCAAACCGGGCTTCCCCGCGCTTCGCGACGTGGGTTTTCCCGTGGCGGAAGGCGAGTAGCCGTTCGGTGGCCTAGTGGTCGAACCCGCGGTCCATCTGCCGGTCCACACCGCGGTCAACGATCGGTTTCGTGACCGCGCCGGCGAATAGGACGACTGGCGCCACGCAGAGAATTCCGCTCGAACAGCGTCATCAATCCGAATTGTCGAGCGTAAGTATCCCGGGACCGTATGGCGTGACGACCGGGATCCAGGCTTCGACGCATTCATCCATCCGCGCCGCATCAAGTTCCAACTTATGGCGCTCATCCTTGCCGTTCGATCGGGTGAGCCAGCAAGGAATGGTGGCGATAAGCGAAGCGAGTTCGGCGACTAGTTCCTCGGTCCACTCGACTTCGCCAGTGGAGCAATGTCCGGCGAAGCGTTTCCAGAACCATTGATAGACCTTTTTCGCCGCAGTGGGGCCGCCCACCGGCAACAAATAGCCTTCGGTGGCGCGGATTTCGGTGGAGAGTCCACCGCACTGCTGGGCGTATTTGACCCCCGTGCCGTGCTCAACGATCACGACAAGCCCTGTTTCCTGTTTGCCGTCCGGGTTCAAGAAAACGTAGGGCATCAAGCCGGAGGCGGCCCTGTCGTTGCGCGAACGCGGTTTCACGACGCCACCGGCATGGTCCAGGTTTGCGGAGTGAAAAAGCCGGTTGCCCAGCGGTCCTTCGTCTGGTATTCGCGGACGGTCAGTTGCCCAGCGTGCAGTTCGACGTAGAAAAACGCCTGCGCATTACCGGAAAAATGGCTCGCGTTGTCGGTGTTGAACACCGGAATCCCGGTTGGGGATTTCGACGATTCTCCGTCCCAGCGAAAGACGTTGCGAGTATGCGTGTGGCCATAAAAAATGGCCGCGATGTTGTAGCCTTTCAGCGCCGCGTGGAAGGCGCGGACATCGCACGGATCCCACTCCTTCGCCCCCGCGTCGACCGCCAAATCGCAAGCGCCCGTGTAGCGGGCGATATCGACGTGATGCGTGATGATCACCGGCCGGGAACCGGCGCCGACTTTGTCTTTCAAGTCCGCGATCAGGAAGTCAAGGCTGTCGAGCGCGGCGTAGCGGCGGCGGCGGGCCACCGTTCGATCGCCTCCCACGATCAATCCCAGATTCACGAAGTGGGCCGGTCCCCAGTCCCAGGAATAGTGCAAGCCGTTCGCCGAGACGTTGACGACATCCGGCCGCGTCTTGTTGCGAATCGCGATCTGTTCCAGCGCGTGGCCTTTGCCATGAGGCGAATCATGGTTGCCCCATACTTCGTACACCGGGATCTTCAGCCGTCCGTCACGACCGTTTAGCCCGTAGTCGCGGGCGAACGCGGCCCACTCGGTGCGTTGCATTTCCGCCGTAACGCCGCCCTGTTTGTCGCCGGTGTCGATGACATCGCCGGCGTGGATCACTCCACGCGGCCGCCCCACTTTTCCGCCGCCAGCAAGCTCGGGAATGGCCGTGCCGGGTAACGTGTTCAACGTGTCGACAAGCCGGCCACAAACATCGCCAGCGCGGGGGTCGAGCATCGTCGGCTGCTCGCGATCCGCCAGATAGTAAGTGTCCCCGATGACAAAGAAACACAGCGTGTCTTTGGCAGTCGCGGACGTGGTTGGATCGGCGGCGAGGGCCACGCCGCCGGCGCTATGAACAACGCTCGCGCCGGCGATCGCCGCTGAACTGGCGATCGCTCCCCCCAAAAACTCGCGGCGGCTCGGCGGACCCGCGATCCCCGTATCCGCCATGGAGCCGTTCCGTGACAATCGCCGATCCGTTCGACGCGACTTCGACGCAGGCGACACGTGGCTCTTTTCCTTCATCGCAGTGGTTCCTCCGGGAAATGAAATCGTGAAAATGGCGAAACGGATGAGGTGCGTTCGATAAGAGAGCGGCGATGCGGTGTGAGCTTTAAGTTGCAGGTTGAAAGTTGCAAGTTTTAAGTTGTCAGTTGCGAGCAGTGGGAAGGATCGGGTTTCGAGACATTTGTTTCGAGAATGAGACTCGCGATTGGTTTGCCCCGCTGACCGCAATCTTCGCGGAACGTCTTTTCACACTTCGCACGCGAGGCCGGAAAACCGGCCATTCAAAAAAACGGTCCTGGAAAACTGAAAACTGAAAACTGAAAACTGAAAACTGAAAACCGACAACCGACAACCGACTACAAACACGGCGACCAGATTCTATCCTCCCACCGCCGCGCTCCGATTGTCCCGTACGTCGGCGGCGGCTGGGTTTGCTTGGATTGCCTGCCCAGTAGCCCCTCCGACGATATTGCCGGCGATGATATTGTCGCGGCTGGAACCTAAGACCCGGATCGCCTCGGCCATTCGCGGCTTGGGGCGGCGATCGACGATCGTGTTGTGAGCGACGCGGCAGCGCACGCAATCCTCGAGTTCCACGCCACGATGGAGCGGATCGAGAATATGTGAATTGGACAAACTGGAATCTTGGCAGCGGCGGAACGTGACGGCGGCGCCCGTTTCGGGCGAACCGGCGCAAAACCGCTCGGCGGCGAGACCGTTGACGGCGATGTTATCGCAGTCTTCGAACAGCAATCCGTCTTTGGGTGGTTCCGAGTCCGCGCAACGCCAGCCAAACGTGTTGGAGCCAATCGCCAGCCCTCGACAGTGGGTGGCGCGAATCGAAAGATCCGCCGAATCGTAGATTGAATTGCCCGCGATGGTGACACGCGAAGCGTGCTGAAGGTCGACGGCGCGGAACTGGCTGCCGAGCACGTTGCCGGTGATGTTGATCAAGTGGGCCGTGTCGGGGCGGGAACGCGGGTCGTCCTCGGCGGAACTGGATCGGGCCACAGTCGCGCCGACGATTCGGATATTCGCGCCGCCTGGTTGCACAGTCGCCTGGATGGTGTTGCCGCTGATGGTGACCTCGCTGATCACGCCTTGCCGCGCCTCGAACCAAATTTCCGCGCCGCCATGGTGGGCGGCAAGCGCGGCGGCGGCGGCCTGTCGAGGGCCGGAATTCCCCGCCGTGATGTTGTTGTATTCGATATCGTTGCCCACTATTTGCAGATTGTGGACGTCGCCGTCAAGCGACTTAATGCCGGCCACTTTGTTCCAGCTGATATGGTTGCCATGAACGATAATCTGGTGAAGATTGCATTGGTCGAAAAACAGCCCAATCTCGTGGTTGTCGTATAGGTGCGAGTCGGCGAGTACAAAGTCGCGATTGCGTTCGACCAAATGAATGCCATGTTTGCACTGGCGGATCAAGACTTGGGCGACCACGCACTTCAAGGTGCGGCGAAGTTCGATGCCCACGGCGTCGGGGTGTTCGCCGACAATTTCCACCGCGGTGACAATCGGCAGCCGTTCTTTGTCCCATGTGTGCGGTTGCACGGAGCGGGGCAGGGCGGAACCTTGATGGTCGCCGATAATACGAAGCGCCGGTCCCGGGCCCGCCATCACGATCCGCGACGCGCCGGACTCGCCCCGTACGCCGCCATATCCCTGTTTGGTCAGATCCAGCACCAGCGGACGCGTGATGCGGTAGGTGCCTTTATTGAGCCTAAGGACGCCGTCGCCGGACTCGAGGGCATGCTGAAGCGCGTCGGTGTCGTCCGTCTTGCCATCGCCCGCCGCGCCGTAGCCGTAGACATTCACCATGGTTGGAACCGCTCCGTGGAAAGCGGTTGTTGTACCGTTTCACGCCGCCGTTCGCACCCGGGCCGCTCGACCGTAGATCACCCCGGATGACTGACGGTGAGCGGTGACTTCGATGCAGGCGATTCCCAGGGATACGCAGACATACACGAGGATCGTGTACAGCGCGCCCGCTCCCAGCGAAGTCGCGGCCCCCGACATAACCGACATACCCGACATACCCGACATACCCGACATACCCGACACGCTCGACGCGGCGTCGGTGGGGTGCACGAATAGCGACGCTTGCAGCAATAACGCCAAATTGCCGTTTCGCACCACCACTTCGATGGCGATCGCCAACGTATCCGAGCATGAGCGGCGGGCGAGCACGCAGACGCCGTAGGTCAGCCACAGTGAAACGACGGCGAGCAACAACACGGCCACAGGAGCCCTCCAACCTTGGCTGAACAACTCCAGACGGCCAGCCGCCAGCAAGGTGGCGAAGAGTGCCGCCATCACCGCGAGACTCGCGCGAATCGCCCAGCGCCCCGCAGTGGCGTAGGCCAATGGCAAAAAGCGGCGAGTGGCCATGCCGGCCGCGAGTGGGCCGAGCAGCCAACAGCCAATCTCCGTGATGATCAGCCGCGCGGGCATGACGACGCCCGATACATCCAATCCTTGTCCGAAGATTTTGAGAACGAGCGGCGTGGTGACAAGGCACAGCGACGTGCATAACGTGGTCGCCGCCACCGACAAAGCGACGTTGCCGCGTCCCAAGTATGTCAGGTTGGTGTAGGAACCGCCTGGCAATGCCACGATGAGCAACATCCCGGCCGCGACGCCGGGCGAGACATGCAAAAAACGGGCGAGCAACACGGCTAACAGCGGGGCCACCAGCCATTGCATTCCAAGCACAACAAGCAAACTGAGGGGCGAGCGTGCCACGTCGATAAAGTCACGCGCCGTGAGCGTCGTGCCCATGCCATACATCGACGTGACGAGCATGGCTGCCGCCAACGCGTATTCCGCCAACGCATAATCCATAACACCACCTTGCTGGCGGAAGGGACCGAGCCGCGCCTTGTAGTTTCGGCTCGCGGCCTAGCCGGGCATGAGCCCTGAGTGCCGCCTCGGTGCAGGTCCGAGCCATTCAGTCGCCAAGTGACCAGATCGCCTCCTGGCCGCCCAAGCGTCACGCGGCAGATCCCTCCCGATTGCGATCGTGAATCGTTACCATTCCGCCACTGCGGATGCCGACCGATCGCTGGGTCGGCGGCGGCACTAGGCATGGACGCGGCAAAGGTGGCGAAAACGGCGGGAGAGTGCCAGCAAGGATGACTCGGCCGACTAAAAACTATAACGGAAGGCGGAATATGACCAGTTACGAGCCAAGCCATGAATGGAAGAATCGAGTCGCCGTGGTCACCGGGGGCGGTTCGGGCATTGGACGAGCGATCGCCTTGCGGTTCGCGAAGGCGGGCGCGCGGGTGGTTGCTGGCGACATGCGATTCGACCCCGCCGCCGAGCGGTCGCTCGACGCGGCCGCAGTGCGGATGGCGCAAATCGATGTCCGGTTGGAAAACGATATCGAGCGTCTTATGGCCGTCGCCGATGGACTCGGCGGACTCGATGTGCTCGTGAATTCGGCTGGCATTGTGCTGGTTCGGCCTATTCCGGAAGTTTCGGAAGCCGAGTGGGACGCGTGCCTGGACACGAACCTCAAAGGGGCTTTTCTGGCGGCTAAACATGCGATCCCGCGACTGAAAGCCCGCGGCGGCGGCTCAATCGTCAACATTGCGAGCAACGCAGGTTTGCTGCCCCGCGCCCACGATCCTGTTTACTCCACCAGTAAGGCGGCAGTCATCGCCTTCACGCAGTGTCTCGCATTGTCGCACGCCCCGGATCGGATCCGCGCGAATGCGATCTGCCCAGGTCCGGTGCAAGATACTCGCATTATCGACCGGGAAATTGAACTGGCCCCCCATCCCGAAGAGCTCCGGTCCAGGATCATTGCCGCCAGCCCTCTTTGCCGCGCCTTTGGCCGGATGGTGACGCCGGAGGAAATCGCCGAATCGGTACTGTTTCTGGCCAGCGATGCGGCACAACTAATCACCGGCACGTCGCTAACCATCGATGGCGGGAAAAGCCTCGGCGTGCCGCCCCCCGTATAGGACGCGTAGCCGCAGGGGCCGTTTTCACAGATGGAATTCCGAAGTCGATCGGACTTCAAGTCCGTCGCGACGCTGGCTGTGAACAAAACGGGGAATTTCGTTTACCAATTGCCTTCCCCGATGTTTAGCTCGGAAAAAGCGTAGCTGTTCACGGGTAGAACGCTAAAAACCATAACCCGAAGCGCAAGCGAGGGCAGACAGAAGTAACCCGCTGCTTGGCCCTCGCTTGCGCTTCGGGTTATGAACTCTTGGCTCCGCTCCGTGAGCGGTTACCGAAAAAGCATTAGGGCCGCCACGCCGGCACATCCGTCTTCACCGCAAGCCGTCTTCACTGCCCGGCTGGTCACTGTCCGGCTGGTC
>JBJTOW010000178.1:0-14457 GCA_046074805.1 Planctomycetota bacterium
TCCGATGACGCTTCGCCTGTTGGTGCCCCGAGACGCTCGATCAGCGTCGCTAACGCCTTGCCAGCCTCTTCGTCGGCGAACGGGTTGGCGTCAGGAGCGGGTGGCGGCCCACCCATCGGCCCCGCACCGCCTGGCGCACCAGCACCTGGACCGCCAGCACCGCGTCGAAACGGCAGACTGATGGAGTCTTGCTGCGTCTGTTGGCGTTCGTCCAGAACGGCGAGCAGTTCGTCGTACGCGGCCTTGGCTTCGTCGTCGGTCATTTTCTCCTTCGCTTGGACAGCGGCCAGCGTTTTTCCGAGCGTCTCGGCTTGAGTGGGCGCGAGCCGGATCGCGATATCGCCTGTTAGCAATTCGAGTTTACGCACCAGTGTTGATAATTGACGTTTCGGCGTTGGCGTTCGTCCACCCATGCCCCCGGCCGGGCCGCCGGGGCCGCCTGGCCCAGCCGCCCCACCTGGCCCCCCAGGCCCCGGCAGTCCCCCAGGCCCCGACAGTCCACCAGGTCCACCCGGACCGGCTCCTGGTCCGCTATCGGAGCCACCGGAAGGAGTGGGCATGGGGATGGGCGACGACATTTTCGATCCGCCCTGTTCGGCCAGGATCCGGATCTCTTGCGGCGACATGACCTCGTAGCCTTGCATGGAGAAGTAACCATTGTACAGGCCAGCGCCGAGCAACATTCCGCCGAGCGTGGAGACCAGCCAGATCGGCAGATCGGATTTCGCGCGTTGGGCGCGGGCGATCAGGCTCAAGAGCAGCACAGTGGCGAGCGCCGCGATAAGGACGAACGACCCAAAAACATCCAAGGTCCACATACGATCCGCCTCCGAGTGGTTTGAAGATGAGATGAAGCGGAAGAGTAGAAGGCGCCGCCACGGGAAAATCGAGTAGGGATCGGCCCCTACTGCGCCGCGGCTGTTCGGCTCCGAATTATCGCTCTGAGTTATCGTTTCGAGTTATCGCTCCGAAGCCGCTTCGCGCACGGAACCGACCGCCCAGAGCAACGAGAACTGGGCGGCGTTGTAGTCGGCGATCACGCGGATGTGTTCCCGCTGGGCCTGGGCCAAAGCTTGCAGCGACTGGAGGCATTCCAGCGGCAATCCCTCGCCATTTTCGATCCGGTCGAGATTCTTGCGGCGCGAAGCTTCGGCCACTTCGACTGCTTGCCGCGCGATCTCCAACTGCTCGCGCCGCGAAACGACTCGCGTTCGCGCCTCAACCACCTCGCGGGCGATTTGATCCATCATCGCGACTTCCCGCCACCGCGCCTGTTGCAGCCGCGCCTGCGACTCATTGCGCGCCGCGCGTTCGCCGAGCCCCAGGTTGCGCACTTCCCACCAGGCGGCCACGTCGGCGTCCAATCGCCCCCCGAAATGCTCGAAGTCGCCGTTCAGGCCCGCGTTAAAACCGCCTTGGCTCACACCCAAGAGGACACTTGGCATCAACGGCGCCCAGCGTTCACGTTGCAACCTCCCGACGGCTTCCGCGACGAGCGCTTGGTTCTCGCGGACTTCGGGACGCGTCATCAACGCCATCGCGATCAAATGGCTGGTCGGCTCATCGGTCGCCACCAAGTGAATCGCCGCCAGTCCCGGTTCCTGCGGTTCGAGCGGCAATGTCGGATCAAGACGCATGAGTTGGGCCAGCCGCGCCGCGGCGACTCGACTGGCTTCCGCCGCGCGTAACGCTTCGTTGCGGCGCAGAGCCAGTTCCGTCGCCGCTCGATCAAAGTCGGCGGCCAACCCTTGTCCTGTTTTCGAATACGACTCGGTCAACGCGACGAGACGTTCCGCGTGGGACGTTAACTCGCGCCAAGCGGCGCGTTCCTGTTCAGCCCGCAGCAGTTCTCCATAGGCAAGGGCCGCTTCCAACAACATGGCGTTCGCCGCCGAATCCGCCCCGGCGCGTCTCGCCGCCGCTGTCTGACTGGCGATCTTCGGTTGGAACCAAGCATCGGCCGTGTGAACATTCGCATACACGCCCGGAATCGCGGGCGAACCCGCCCCAACAGCGCTGGCGCCAAGGCCACCGTAGATAGCGTTACGGTTCGTGGCGATGTTGCCGCCGACGACATCCTGGATTCGACCGTCATGCTTGTTGTAATTGCCACCGGCACGCAGCGACGGTAGCCACAGCGCCTCGGCGCGGCTCCACGAAGCATACGCCTCCTCGACGCGATGCCGAGCCGCGTTGACCAACGGATTGTCCCGATCCACCGCTTCCAAAACAGCGACGAGCGACACCGGAATGCTGGCCTTCCGCCACGTTGTCCGCCGATGCGCCACGCGGCGACAACGCCAATTCGGAGGTGACCGTTGTCGACAACGCAGATGGGGTCACGGCCGTGTCATACGATCGTCCCTCAGAAACGGATTCCGCATCGAGGGCTGGCCTGAGCGGGTGGCCGACAGCGGCGGCCGGCGATGTGACGCGAACCGTGTTTTCGGCGAAGGCCGGAAGCGACGCGCCCTCGCGCAGCCGAGCGTGTTGCGCGCAGCCGACGATCCCCAGCAGACTCGCGCCAATCAGGCCGCTGGCCACCATCGCGCGAAGATCACGCCATCGTGGGACAGGCGTGTTCAGGGACAACTTGCCATCCGTGGAATTCACAGCCAGTTGGCGCCAAAGCGGATCGTGGCGGCGCGGTGGGGATGATCGATTGGCGTTGTCCATGGAGCCAGCCTTTCCGCGGAAAAAGCTCGCCGACACATCCGCCGCGACCGCGATATCCGCTACCGACTGTTTCGTCCACGACACATGGCTGGGTTTAACGAAAGCGTTGGGTTTGCGGGGCCCGCCGCGAGCGTTAAAGTTTGGGTGTCGCCCGGTCGACGACCTGGCCTTCGCGGAAGGCGGAGACGTTCTGACCAATGACATCCTCTTCGGCCGCAAGGCCGCCAAGGACCTCGACTTCCCCCGCAGCCTCCAGCCCCAATTGAAGTTCACGGCGGGTCAGAGCGCCGCCAGCCCCAATCACCCAACACGCGGGTTTTCCGGGCCCGGAGAGAATCGCCGTTTTCGGCAACACGAGCGCCTCGGAACGCTCGGCCACCTTAATCCTGGCATGGGCGAACATGCCGGGACGCAATTGGCGTTTGGGGTTGGGCACGTCGATTTCCACCCGAAGCGTGCGGGTTGCTTGCTGGAGCGACCAGGTGCTGCGGGCGACCTGACCGTCGAAGGGAGCACCTGCTAACGAGGCGACTTTGACACTGGCGGCCGCACCCGCTTCCACCATGACCGCGTCCGACTCGGGGACATCCGCTCGCCAGTTTGTCTTCATCCGCAGGCCGGTCATCCGCCGTTTGCTGAGGCGTTTTGGGGCCGACCACCACGTCGCCGATGTCCACATGGACTTTGCGCACGTAACCGCTCACCTTCGACCAAATCGGCGCATGTTCGAACGCTGCGACACGTCCAGGTTGCTCGCAGTAGCGAACCAGCGTCTTGCGTTGCGCTCGAATCGGAGTGACTCGGACACGAGCGTCCGCCGCCGCTCCAGCAATACCTCCGGTCGATGAGGAGCGTTCCCCGGCCGCCGATGTGCTGGCCGCCGATGTGCTGGTCGCCGATGTGCGAGCAGCGGCGCCCGTTTGTTCGACGGGGCGGCAAGCGGTCGCACCGAGCAGCAGGGCGACGAGTGCGAGCGTAAGGCGAGACAGAGGAAAAAGGCGAGTCAACGCGGGGGCAAGTGCTTTGTCGGTGACTAAACCGGGGGATGACGCGATACGGGACGAATGTCCAAGCTCTTCGCGCGACGATCGTGGCGATGGACGAGTCGTCCGTCCTACCCCGCCGATACCCCAAAATGAACGAAGCACGAAGGTGCGACGAAACAGAGCCGCGGTTCGAGTGCATCGGGGCATGACGTGCGATCCTGCGGCGGGCGGAAGTTGGAAGGCGTTCGAGAAATAAATAAGACTATTCGAACTGGGCGCCAACGGGCGGCGGCGCGAAATGGATGCTGTCGGGGTCGGCCGGATCAAGCGAGGGCCGGGACCGGCTAGCTTGACGCTGCAGCCACGCGAATACAGCAGGAAGTGCCAGCAAAGTGGCCGCCGTCGCGGCGGCGAGCCCGCCGATCACGGCCTGTCCCAGCGGCGCGGTTTGCGCGCCGGATTCACCCCAAGCGAGCGCCATCGGCACCATCCCGGCGGTCATCGCGAAGCTCGTCATGAGAATCGCGCGTAGTCGGCCCGCGGCGCCACGCACGGCGGCATCCATCGCGTCGCCCGACTGGCGTCGGGCCGATTCGGCGAACGAGACCATTAAAATCGCGTTGGCCATCGCAACGCCGATCGCCATGATCGCTCCGATGAACGACTGAACGTTGATCGTCGAGCCACAGATCCAAAGGGCGGCTAGCGTGCCAGCAAGAACGGCGGGAGCGGTCGAGATCGTGGCCAGGGCGAGCCGCCACGATTGAAAGGCGGCGGTCAGAAGGAGAAAAATCGCGAGAATGGCCAGCGCCAAGCCAGCTCCAAGGCCGCCAACCAACTGCCTCAACGGGGGAATCTGGCCGCGGAGCTCTGCCGCCACCAGTCCCGGTTTTTCACCGCGATCGATTTTCGCTTGCCGTTCCGCCGCCGCCTCCCGGTCTACCGAGCGCAATACGGCCCCTACCTCGCGGGCCACGGCACCGAGATCGGAGCCCGGCAAGGCGTCGGCCAAATTGGCGGTTAGCGTCAGTTCGCGTTTCATATTGTAGCGGTCGAACTGGCCGGGCATGACGCCAGGAGCCACATCCGCGACATCCCGTAGTAGAAGCGGTTGGCCGTCCACCGACCGCACAGGCAGCCGCCCGAGGTCGTCGAGCGACGCCATGCGAGGCTGGGGGATTTCAATTTGAACTTGATAGCCGATCCCCGTCTTGGGGTCCGGCCAATAATTGGGCGAGACAAAACGGCTCGATGACGTGGCGGCGACGACCGAGCGGGCGATTTGCGCCGCCGTCACATCGCTCGAGGCAGCCCGTTCGCGATCGATCCGCACTTGTACGGTCGGATATTCGAGTGACTGGGAGACTTGAACATCGCGAAGCTTCGCAAGTTTTTCGAGTTCCCGCCGCACGGCCGCCGCGTACGCCCGGTTTTCATCGAGCGAGCCGCCTCGCACGGCGACTTCCAACGGCGTCGCCGCTCCAAAACTCATCACCTCGCTCACAATGTCGGCCGGTTCGAAGGAGAACCGCACGTTCGGCAGCCGGCGCGCGAGCTCGGCCCGCAATCGCTCTTTGAGATCTTGGACTCGCGGACCGCCCCGGCGAAGCGAGATTCACACAATGGCTTCCTCGGGGCCCCGCGACCACTGATACACCGCGTTGATCGGAAAACTTGCGGGAATCGTCCCGACATAGCCCAGAGACAATTCGACATTTTCACGGCCGGCAATCTCTTCGACTGTCCGCAAAGCCTCGAGCGTCATCCGCTCGGTCAGCTCGATGTGCGTCCCATCCGGGGCCCGCATCCGCAACCGAAACTCATTCGCATCCGAGGCGGGGAAAATCTCCAGGCCGAGTCTAGTGGCCAGCAAGAGGATCATTCCCACGCTCGCCGCCAAGTACAGGGGCACGACTGCCGCTCGAAGGCCCACCAGACGGCTTAGCCACGCCGCGTATCGGGAACGCGCCGTTTCAAATGCCGCGTTACCACTGTTGGAAAGTTCCCCATCGCGGGACGCATGGCCACGCAACAGCCATGTCGCAATGACTGGCACGAAAGTGCTGGAGAGCAGGTACGAGGCGATCATGGAGAAGCCGACAGCCAGCGATACGGGCACAAAGAGTCCGCGGGCGGCCCCCTCCATGAAGAACGACGGCACAAAAACCGCCAGGATGCACAGCATGGCGAGCAGGCGTGGCAAGGCGGTTTGCGAATTGCCGAGCCGTACGGCCCAAGCGACCGAGGCGGTGCGTCGCAGCTGCGAGTGGATATTCTCGATTTCCAGGGTCGCCTCGTCGACCAGAATGCCGACCGACAACGCGAGTCCGCCGAGCGTCATGAGGTTGATGGTTTGTCCGCACAACCAGAGTCCGACAATCGCGGACATGATCGCCAATGGAATATTCAGCACGACGACCAGCGCGCTGCGCCAGTCCCGGAGGAATAGCAGGACCATAAGACCCGTCAACGCGGCTCCCAGAAGTCCTTCGGCCAGCAGGCTATTAAGCGCCCGCAGCACATAAGGCGATTGGTCGAATTCAAAAGAGACCCGGATATCGTCCGGCAATTCGGCCTGCATTTTCGGCAGCGCGCGTTTGATTTCGTCAATCACGCTCATCGTCGAGGCATCGGATCTTTTCGTCGCCAGGATGTAGACGGCGCGTCGGCCATTCACAAGAGCGTAACCGGTGGTTATATCGGCAGCGTCCTCAATGGCGGCAATGTCACGAAGGTAAACGGCTGGACCGCCGCCCGCCCGCAGAGGAATTTCACCGAGCGTCTGGATATCGCGCACCATCGCGTTGGTGGGAACCAAGGGATAGCTGTCGCCCAGCCGCAGGTTCCCCGACGGACTGACCGCGTTTCCAGCGCTCAACGCCGTCACCACTTCGTCGGGCGCTATGCCGTAGGCCCGCAGCCGATCAGGATCCACTCGCAGCACAATCGACCTCGCATCGTTTCGGCCATCGCCTGGGCCATATTCGTGCCCGGATGGAAGAAGAGCTTCATGAGCGCCGAACCTTGCACATTGCGGCTCTCAACGTGATGTATGCCGGCGATATATAGAAAATGATATTCGTAGTAGTTTGTCAGCAGCCCTTCCATCTGCGCCGGATCCATACCTCCATACGGTTGGCAGACGTAAATGACCGGAAGATTCAACGCGGGGAAAATATCCACCGGCATCCGCTTCAGCGGCAAGTCGATGCCGTAAGCGCTAAGTGCCTGATCGACCTGCCGGGGACGCACGGCGAGGAAGCACGTCAAGGCTAGCGCCACGACGGCCACCATCACCACGGCCGGCTTTCTCATCGCGAAAACAATGGGATTCATAGAACGCCAGGCGCCACGGGCGACGCGCTGGAGGAAAGGTCGCCAGGGCCGGTCGCCAAATGGCAGCGGACCGTATGGCCGCCGATTTGAACAAGTGGCGGCGCCTGAGTCTTGCACGCGTCGACAGCGATCGGGCAACGCGGATGAAAGCGGCAGCCGCTGGGGGGATTGATCGGGCTGGGAACGTCTCCTGGCAGGACAACACGCCGACGCCGCTTGGTCGGATCGATCGACGGCACGGACGACAGTAACGCCTGCGTGTAGGGGTGCAATGGATTGCGGTATAGCTGCTCGCTCGTCGCCACTTCGACGATTTCCCCCAAATACATTACCGCCACCCGGTCGGAGATATATTCAACCACCGACAAATCGTGCGATATAAACAGATAGGTGAGTTTGAACTCGTACTTTAATTGCGCCAGCAAATTGATGATTTGCGATTGAATGGACACGTCGAGCGCCGAGATCGGCTCATCCAGCACCATGAATTGGGGCTGTAGGGCGAGCGCCCGGGCGATACTGATCCGCTGCCGCTGACCGCCGGAAAACTCGTGCGGATACCGGTACAGGTAGGTCGGGTCGAGCCCAACTTTCACCAGGATCTCCTCGACCCTGTCCCGCCGTTCAGCGGCCGTCCCGATGCGGTGGATCCGGAGGCCTTCCTCGACAATCCCGCGAACGGTCATGCGGGGATTCAGTGAACTGAATGGATCTTGAAAGACGATTTGCATGTCGCGGCGCATTTGCCGCAACGCGGACCCGCCCCGTTTGGTCACGTCTTCGCCGCGGAAATGGATCGAACCGCTCGTCGGCTCATAGAGCCTCAACAGCGTCCGGCCGACTGTCGTTTTGCCGCAACCGCTTTCGCCCACAAGTCCGAGCGTTTCGCCGGGCTGGATGGCAAATGAAACATCGTCCACGGCGTGGACCTGGCCCACCACGCGCTGCAACAGCCCCTTCCTCACCGGAAAGTACTTTGTCAGGTGGCGGATTTCCAGCAATGGCGCGGAGGATGGGGTGGGCATGGGGCGGCCGTTAATATTGAAGGCTCTCGGCCAAATGGCAGCGGGCGATGTGGGTAGGCGTCAATTGCGTGAGCGACGGTTCGTCGGTCCGGCAACGGTCCTCGCAATAACCGCACCGCGGATGGAACTTGCAGCCCGCCGGAAATCGCAGTGGACTGGGTACCATACCGGGTATTGTTTCGAGCCGTTGCGATTTGGCCGCTCCCGGTTTGGGACGCGAAGCGAACAGGCCATGCGTGTATGGATGCCGAGGATTGCGGAACAATTCCGCCACCGGCGCGTGCTCGACGACTTTTGACGCGTACATCACCGCGACTTCATCGGCCAGTTCCGCGATGACTCCCAGGTCGTGCGTGATGATCAGGATCGACATACCCGTCTCCTGCTGCAATTCGCGGAGCAGGTCGAGGATCTGCGCTTGGATGGTGACGTCCAACGCCGTCGTTGGCTCGTCGGCGATCAGCAGTTGCGGCTCACAGGCCAGCGACATGGCGATCATCACGCGTTGCCGCATGCCACCCGAGAACTGATGCGGATACTCGTCGACACGTGACTCGGGAGACGGCACCTTGACCTTCCGCAGCATCTGGATCGCGATCTCCCGCGCTTCGCGTTTCGTCACATCGCGATGCAAGCGGACCGCTTCGATGATCTGATCGCCGACGGTAAAGACCGGATTGAGCGATGTCATCGGCTCCTGGAAGATCATGGAGATTCGCGAACCGCGGTACTTCCGCACCTCGGCTTCTGAAAGCGACGCGAGGTCAACCGTTTTATCCCGGCCATGAAACAGGATCGAGCCGCCCACGATGCGGCCCGGACGGGAAACGAGGCCAATCACGGACATAGCCGTTACGCTCTTGCCGCAACCGCTTTCCCCGACCAGCCCAAGCGTGCCGCCCTTCGGGATTTTCAGCGAAACGTCCTCCACCGATTTCACCACGCCCTCGTCGGTGAAAAAGTGGGTGCGGAGATTGTTGATTTCGACAAGCGGACTGGACGACGCGCTGTTCATGGGCATTTACTTCCCGGCTTCACGGAGCCGCGGGTCGGTCGATTCCTGCAACCCTTCGCCAATGAGGTTGTAGGACAGCACGGTGAGGAAGATGGCGATGCCGGGAAACAAAATCAGCCACCACATCTGCAAGTTTTGTTTGCCGCTGTTGAGCAGCGTACCCCAACTGGGGTTGGGCGGCGGCGCGCCGAATCCAAGCAGGCTCAATCCGGCCTCAGTGAGGATCGCGGAGGCGATGCCGAAACTGATCGGCACCAGCACTGGCGCCAAGGCGTTGGGCAAAATGTGGCGGAGAATAATCCGGAGCCAGCCAACGCCCAGCGCCCGCGCGGCCGTCACAAACTCGGCCTGCCGCAACTTGAGGAACTCGCCGCGGGTCAATCGCGCGATGCCTGTCCAGCCGGTCAGGCCGAGCATCGCCATCATGTGCCAAATCGTCGGTTTGTCGAGGATGGCGAGCAGCGTCAGGATCAGAATGATCGCCGGCACGCACATCACCAACTCGATCACCCGACTCACCAACATATCCGCCAATCCACCAAAGTAGCCGGCGATCGCGCCGAGCAGAATGCCGATCATTGCCGCGACGCCCGTCGACACGAATCCCACCAACAACGCGATCCGGGTTCCGTGGATCATCTGCGCCAGCACGTCGACGCCCGCTTGGTTCGTGCCAAAGAGATTGACGCTGTTTGGCTTCGAGTAAATCTCGTGTCCCTTCCGATCCTCCCACTCGCCGTCCCGAACGCGGCGGTACGGGTCGGCGTACAGCAGCGGCCAAATCGCCCAACTCTTGGGATCCTTCTTTTTCAGGTTTTTGGGATAGATCTTGTAGAAACGGTCTTTCATGAAAACCGGATTTTCCCAGCGCGGGTGGAAATAGCTGAGCGCCGGGAAGTACAGCCGCCCTTTATAGCGGCAGACGACCGGTTTCGTCCCCGCGAGGGCCGGAGACAATAAGGCGATAACGCCGAGAATCACGACGAAACACAGCGCAGCCATCGGGAGGCGGCGGCGGAACCGCAGCCACGTCTCTTGCCAGTAGCCGCGTCCCTTGACCGGTACGCGGGGCGCGGAGCGAGATGACGCTCCGGAATCGCTTTTTCGGTCGGCTGGAGCCATATCAGGAATAAGTTACCCGCGGGTCGACGAAAGCGTAAAGAATGTCGGCAACCAATTGGCCCGCCAACGTCATCAACGTGTAGATCAACGTCTCCGTCATGATCACTTCATAGTCGCGAGTCGTGATCGCGGAGAAGAATAAGCGCCCCATGCCCGGCCAGGAGAATATCTCCTCCAGGATGACCGAACCGCTCAGCAAGCCGGGCAGTGTCAGGCCCAGCATCGTGACGAACGGAATCATGGTGTTGCGAAACGCGTGCTTGACAAGCACCGTAAGCGGCGGCAAGCCTTTCGCGCGGGCCGTGCGGATGTAATCCTGCCGCACCACCTCTTCCATGTTCGCTTTGACGAACCGGCTGTAGTAGGCCAAGCTGCCGTAAGTGTAACAGAAGACGGGCAAGATCGAATGTTTGAAGATGTCGATTACTTTGCCGCCAGTCGACAAGGAGGGATAGTTGTCGCTGACCATGCCCGGCTTCAGGTGGAAGATTGTGCCGTCGAGCTTCACGTAGAAGAGGTTTAAGAGCAACAGCGCGGCCACGAAGGACGGAAACGAATACAGCATGAATAAAAAGACGCCAGTGGTGCGCTCATCCAGGCGGCCGCTCCGGGCCGACCCATACAGCCCTAGAGGAACCGCCAGCAGATAGCTTAGGGCTAGCGAAGTCACGGACAGCAACAGCGTCGGCCCGATCCGAGGACCGATCACTCGCATGACCGGTTGCTTCTCTTGGATCGAGCGGCCGAGATTGCCGCGAAACACATTGCCCGCCCATTTCCAGTAGGCGACATACCAAGGCTTGTCGAGCCCGTAAATCTCCGCCCGCCGCTTCATTTCCTCGGCGCTGATCTGCTTGTCCGGGCTTGATTCCGCCAAGTCCACGGTCAACGGCGTGCCGGGCATGTTGCGGATCAGTCCGTATACGACGAACGTGATCATCAGCAGCGTGACCGAGCCGATCGCGAGTCGTCGTATGATGTAGTTGACCATGGGGCGAATTCGCGGCTGAGCCTACTTGGCGCCGGCCTTCCAAATGCTGCTGAATCCCGGGCCGTAGTTGAACGGTCCCCGCGGGCTGAACACGTACCCACGCATTTCCTTATTGAAGGCGTAGTAGGCGTTCTGGTAGTACAGCCACATGTACGGTTGATCCGCGTACAACTCGCGATGGATTTGGCGATACACATCCAACCGCTTGGCGTTGTCGAACTCGCGTCGGCCGACCTCGTAGAGGCGATCGACTTCGGGGTTCGAATAATTGCCGTAGTTGCGGTCTTTGTTGGTGCCGAAAATATTGTCCGTCGTGTCGGGATCCGTGCCGGTTCCCCAACCGCCGAAAGCCGCTTGAAACGCGTGCGTCCGCATGTTTTCCGACATGACGGTGAATTCGAGTGGCCGCACATTGACCTCGATGCCAATCTGCCCCAGATTTTCCTTGAGCAGATTGCAGATGGCGATGCGGTCCGGCCGGTTTGACGTTTGCAGAGTGAATTCAAACTTGATCATCTTGCCATCGACTTCCCGGTCGCGAATGCCGTCGCCATCGTGATCGATCCAGTCCGCCGCTTCCAATAGTTCTTCCGCCTTCTCCAGATCGCGTTGCTGGAATTTCGCGTTGAAATTCGGCGGCGACCAGGGCGAGGCCGCGTTGAACATGCCGCTCGACGGCTGATCGATGCCCAGACGCAGCTTCTGAATCAACTCTTCGTGGTCGAACGCCAACGCCAACGCCTGTCGGACCCGCTTGTCCCGGAAGAAAGGCTCGGAGCAGTTCCACAGGAAATGGAATTCAACCCATTCCACGGCGTAGACCTTGGTGTTGCGCTCGTAGAAGTCGTCGCCGCCGGTTTGCGTTTTCCACAGGTCCGGACTGAGTTGCAGTTCATCGATGTCGCCCGCTTTCAGGCCGAGCAGCGCCACGCTGGGGTCGACCATGACCTTGAAGCGGATTTGCTTGAAGTATGGCTTATCGCGAACCTGTTTTCCCTTGTGCATGAAGTAACTGTCGCGCCGTTCGAGGACGATTTCCTGGTCGCGAGTGCGACTGGTGATTGTGTAGGCCCCGCCTGTGACTGGGTTTTTCTCGAGCGCCACGTGGGCTTCGCTGTCTTGCAGAGTTGGATCGGCGGCGATTGTCTTTTCGTACACGTGCTTCGGAATGACCGAGAAATTCACATTCCAAATGTTGGTCGCGAGCGGTTCCTGGTGAAAAAAGACCAGTGTGCGGTCGTCATACGCTTTGACGTACTTCAATTTGTCCGTGCCGCTCCGCTGAGCCGATGCGGGGACTTCCTTGGTCATAATCGCGAGGAAGCTGAACTCGACATCGTGAGCCGTGATCGGGGTGCCGTCCGACCAAGTCAAGTCGTCCCGAAGCACGATCTTGTCGTACATCCGATCTTTGCTGCTCTGCCACGACACCACCGCGTCGGAGGACGCAAAAGGCCGCATCAACCAGTCAAACGAAAACAGTCCGAAGCCGATAAGTCCCCCGACATCGAATTCGATGGTCGAACTGGCAAGCAAGGGATTCGTGCTTTTCACATCCGCCGCCGTGTGGCGATTGATCGAAGCGTTCCAGTTCACGTCGGATTCGTTGGCGGGCAGCCGTCCAAGCGTTTCGAGGATCAACGCATTGGTTTCGGGCGAGGAGTTACGAGCGGCCAACGCGGCCGCGACCGGTTGCGGTTCCGGTCGAGTCTTCCAATATTCTTCCTTCAAACGCGCGGTTGAATCGACGACCGGCATGTCCGTCCATTCCGCTTGGGCGTCGATGTCCGCGAGCGTTGGCGCATCGAAAGGTGGAACGAGATTGCCAAGTTTGAAAGGTCCCTCTGCCTTGGGCTCGACGGGCTTTTCCGACACGGGCGATGACGATCCGGTTCCGCCATCGACGGCCAACTTTTCCGCCGGTTTGCCGACCGCCGCGCCGCCCGAGGCCGATCCCGCCGCATTGTTGTCGCCCGTTTGTCCATTGCCAGCTTGGCCACTACCAGCTTGGCCACCGCTAGGTTGTCCACCAGCATCGCAGCCGATCGCGGCGATCAAGATAGCCAGCGATGCGACTCCGCTCGCGATTCGCAGCGACAAGTTGCGAGGCATTCGCGCCAGCCCAGGAGCGTCGGCGATCAGCCCGGTTCGAGATAGTGCAGTGGAATCGCGTCGTGCCATCGATGAGTTCCTTGCGGGAAAAAGACCGGGGCCATGGTACGCAACGGCTGCGGGCAGGGTCAATAACATTCCCGAAAAGGCGCCGTCACCGTGGCTTAGACGCATAGGCCAGGAGCCCGGAAAGTCCGAAAGCCCGAGCCCGCGAGCAAGTTGATCTTGACGGTCGCAGACCAGCGACTTAATTTCCCCTGGCTACTTCGCGTTGGCGGAGCCATGCGCGACGGACCAATCTAAAACTGCGACATTGGCAAGGAGGCCAAACCGCATGAACGCGAACGGCATGGGAAACGCGGCGACGAATCCGGTTCCTCTTTTGGATGTGGGCCGCGGCAACCGACCGCTCCGCGAAGAGTTCCTGGCGGCGATGGCCGCCGTGGTCGATTCGGGCCGCTTCCTCCATGGGCCGGAAGTCAAGCAACTGGAGGACAGCGTCGCCACGATCAGCGGCGCCAAACACGCCATCGGCTGCGCTTCAGGCAGCGACGCTCTGCTGCTGGCCCTCATGGCGCTCGACATCCGTTGCGGCGACGAAGTGATCGTGCCGAGCTTCACGTTTTTCGCAACCGCTAGCGCCGTGTGGCGGGTCGGCGCGAAACCAGTGTTTGTCGATATCGA
Organism: Planctomycetota bacterium; assembly: GCA_046074805.1. Classification (GTDB taxonomy): domain Bacteria; phylum Planctomycetota; class Planctomycetia; order Pirellulales; family Pirellulaceae; genus CAIXSC01. The sequence goes on from JBJTOW010000178.1 coordinate 13,948, forward strand.
TCCCCAGACATTCAATCTCGATCCGCTGGCGGTGTCCCGCGCAATCACGCCCGCGACCAAAGCCATGATTCCCGTTCATCTGTTTGGCCAATCGGCCGATATGGATCCGCTGATGGCGATCGCCCGCCACACGGGCCTTGCGGTGATCGAAGACGCCGCTCAGGCGATTGGAGCGACCTACAAAGGCGACGGAGTCGGCTCGTTGGGCGCTATTGGCTGCTTTAGCTTCTACCCGACGAAAAACCTCGGTGGATTTGGCGACGGCGGCTTGCTCACAACGAACGATGACCGGATCGCGGAACGACTGCGGCTGTTCGCTGCCCACGGCATGAATCCCCGGTACTATCACCAAGTGGTTGGAATCAATAGCCGTCTCGACACACTTCAAGCCGCCATTCTGAATGTCAAGCTGCGGCATTTGGAAGCATGGACCTCCGCCCGTGAAGCGAACTCCGCCCGTTAATTCCAGTTGTTCCATCAAGCCGGCCTTGCCGACCAACTGCGGCTGCC
>JBJTOW010000179.1:0-6479 GCA_046074805.1 Planctomycetota bacterium
GTCACCCGCCACCCGCCACCTGCCACCCACAACCCGCCACCCATTGGCGCCTACTGCGGCCATGATCTCTGTCCCCAGGGTATCGGCATCGTCGGAGGGCGGCGATGGCGGTCGCGCCGCACATCTTTGGGCCGGTCTTTGAACCAAGTGACGAATCGCGTCAACTGCTTCACCGCCTCTTCGTAGGCTTGCCGCCCCTTCTCCGGCGTCGCCAGTTCGGCTTCACCTAGCACGCCCGTTTCGCTGTAGCTGCTGGTCCATGAAATGAGTGTCGCGGGGCCAGCGGCGAACAGATCGACCCAGTTGAACGGGCTGTTTTCCTCGTTGAAACTGATGGTTCCGTTGCGGATCTGATCGTTTCGAACATTGTCGCCGTCCAGGTACATGTACAGCGAAGTTTCGAGTTCGCAGGCATGGGCGCAGCCACCCGGGAATTTGCTCTGACGCCACCGCGGCAAGAATTCCTTATCGACGGTCAACAGATTCCACCACGCCGCCAAAATGCATTCAGCGTCGGTTTCCAGGTTGGTGCGGCGGGCGACTAGGTCGAGATTCGGCATGTTCGAGCCGTGGCCGTTGAGTAGCACGATTTTCTTAAAGCCGTGGTAAGCCAGCGACTTCGTGATATCAAGCACGTGGTGCATAAAGTGCTCGAAGTCATTGTTGATCGTGCCGGGAAAGTCCATGACATGGCCCGTATAGCCATAGCAGACCGTCGGCAGAACCTTCATTTTTCCGGGAATCGCTTGGCCGGCACCGCGGGCAATACCCGTCGGACAAACGATGTCGACATCGAGCGGCAGATGGTGGCCATGTTGCTCGACGGCGCCGCAGGGAATCACGCAGACTTGGCCTTGATCGACCGCGTCGTTGATTTCCGGCCAGGTCAATTTTTCGTAGCGGTACTCGGTCTCCACGCGACTCGCCATCGGATTCTCCGTCGCTAAAACACTGGGGGCCACCGGGCGGAATTACCACTCGCGGCTCGACCTGTGATCTGCCATCTTTCAACGCTCGGCCAAAGTCGGGATGCTACACGCCAACCGACCCTGTCCGCAATCGCTCCCAATCCGCTTCGTAACCCACTTTGCCGTGATGCTGTAGCCATGACAGACGCTTCTACCGTTTCCAACATCGCGGAAGTGGTGCCTTCCACACCAGCGACCCCGGTTCGTGGCCCGCGATTGTGGCCCGCCTTGATCATTCTCGCCGCGCAGCTGGCCGGTCTCGTCCTTCAGATCACGCCCGCGATCAAAAATTCGAGCCGCTTTGGGATCATGATGGGCGTTCCCGCCCTGTGCTTCCTGATGTTTACCGGTTGGTTGCTGCTGGGCAGCCGCCTTCCTTGGAAAACCAGGTTCGGCCTGCTGGCGGCCCTTGTTGGCGGAGGCCTGGTGGCGGGATTCGGGGTCCATTCGACGATGTACGTCGCGATGTGGATTTACTGAGTGCCGCTGGCGATGTTTCTTTGCGTCGCCGGACTGTCGAGCCTCTCCCGCCAGTGCTCCGCAAGTCGCGCGGTGAATGCGGCGGCTTTCGTTTTAGCGGGGTGGGCCCTCTTCCCCCTGGGCCGCTTGGAAGGTTTCGACGGCGCCTACCTGCCATCACTTCGCTTCCGATGGACGCCGACAGCGGACAGCCTTCTGGATGCGACTGCGGTGAAGGAACCAGCGGCGGACGTGAACGCGCAAGCGACGGCCGGGCCGACGGAGCCAGGTCCCCGCGATTGGCCGGGGTTCCGCAATGCCAGGCGTGATGGCCACGCTCGTGTCTCGACCCGTTGGGCCAGTTGGAGCGACGCGAAGCCTCGTGAACTGTGGCGTCGGCCGATCGGGGCGGGATGGTCCTCATTCTGTTGCGTCGGTAGCCATCTGTTCACCCAGGAGCAGCGGGGCGAGAGCGAGATGGTGGTTTGCTACGATCGGGACACCGGCAAAGAACTGTGGCGGCAAGCCAGCCCTAGCCGCTTTTCCGATGTCGTTTCGGGAGCCGGTCCGCGCGGAACGCCGACGTATCATCTCGGCAAACTGTACACGCTTGGAGCACGGGGACTGCTAAGCTGCGTTGACGCCGCTACAGGCGACTTGATTTGGCAACGCGATTTGATGGCGGAGATTCAGGCCCAGTTGCCGGTCTGGGGATTTTCCTCGTCGCCGCTCATCGCCGGCGACACAGCGATCGTTTTCGCGGGTGGCTCGGAAGATCGCGGCTGGGTCGGCTATGGGATTTCCAGCGGCGACCCGCATTGGCACCGTCCCGGAACTGCGATGAATTTCAGTTCGGCCCAACGTTTCGCCAACGCGAATGGCGAGCTTGTGTTGTTGCCGAACATGAAACGACTGGACGCCGTCGCGGCGGCGGACGGCGCGCCAACTTGGACCTACGAGGTCCTCGGCGATGTCGGCATGACGATCGTTCAACCCCAGCCACTCCCGGATGGCCGCATCATCGTCCCGAGGGGCGATGGCGCCGGGGTAACACTGATGGAACCCCGATCGGCCGACGGGGCTTGGTCATTCGCGGAACACTGGAATTCGAACGAATTCCGACCCTCGTTCAACGACTATGTGTTTCACAACGGCCATTTTTATGGATTCAGCCAAAATCTGTTCATCTGCGTCGACGCTGCGACGGGCAGAAAGCGATGGAAACAAGGCCGGTACGGATTCGGCCAAGTTGTGCTGGTGGCGGATGACGACGGTGGAGAAGGGGTGCTGGTGGTGTTGGCGGAAACAGGCGAAGTCGTTGTGCTTGCCGCAGACCCCGAACGCCACCGCGAGCTCACACGATTCGCAGGTGTTAGCGGCAAGACTTGGAACCATCCGGCAATCGCCGACGGCAAACTGTTCATCCGCAACAGCGAGGAGGCTGCCTGCTTCGAACTGCCGTGATTACCGCGATCGCTGGCGCACACGAGTGCCGTCGGACAACAGATCGCCCGGATACTGAACGACGGAAGCGCCCGCCGCCAATCCTTCCAGCAATTCCGCCTCGCGGCCATTGTGGTGACCGATTCGCACACGTCGCAATCGCGCGCGGCTAGACTCGACCGCGAATACGGCCCAGTGGTCTCCATCTCGAAAGAGAGCACCGGCCGGCACAATCAAGACCTCGTCGGATTCCCATTCGACAATGCGAGCTTCGACTCGGTAGCCGTCGCCAAGACGCGGGCGATTCTCCGGGGCCGCCAGGAAGTCGGCTATCACATTCACGCGTTGCTCCTCGACGCCCAACGCCGAGACCTTCGTAAATCCCGATGGCTCGACGAGCCGCACACGGGCTTCCAGTGGTTCGGCCCCGCCCCATTGCTCGAGGAACATTTTCGCTCCTGGCGGTATTCGCACCGCGTCGCTCGAAAGCACATCGACTTCGATTTCCAAGTCCCGCGGATCACCGATTTCCAAGAGCGGCGTTCCTCCAGGCACCAAACCGGCGCTCTCCCGCACGACCCGGAAAACACGGCCATCGATCGGCGACAATATGTCGAGTTGCCCTGCAGTCTCGCTTCCGCTGACAGGCTCGGATGTCGATTCGGGCTTTGTCGCTGTCGGAGTGACGGGCTTGGCCGTGGCGTCCACTTTTCCAGGCGATTGCGGACCGGGTGGTTGGAAGTGGGCGAGCGCCGCCCGCGCCCAATCCCATTCGAAGCGGGCCACCTGCTGACCGAATTCGGCCGCGCGACGCGTTTCGGCGGCAAGCCGCTCTCGGTGCTCCATCGTCTCGTACTCTTCGCTTGTGATCGTCCTCGACGCTAGCAAACCGCGGGCTCTTTCGAACTGATGCTTCGCAAGTTCGAGCGCCTCTTGTGACTCGGCCACCCGCCGCTCCGACTGCTTCCACGCCGCCTCGGCCGAATGGGCCCGCGCTTCAGCCTGGGCCAGTACGCGAGCGTCGAGCAGATCGGGGGATTTCGGCAGCAAAGTAGCGAGTCGAGTGCGACCCGCCACCAGTGCGTCGCCGGCGCGCACGGCGACCCGCAGCAGTTCGCCTTCGAGCGGTGCCGAAACCGTGTAGCGATCGCGTACCCGCGTTCGGCCGTCCTCGTCGATCGTCACGCGGAGCGGGCCGCGACGCAGCGTCGCCGTTTCCACCTCGACCGCCTGCGGCCAGAGGAACAGCAGCGTCGCGGCGAGGCCGGGAACAAGCCACAGCAGCCATGTCGCGTGCTTCTTCCAGGCAATCTTCATGGCGCACACACTTGTTGATCGAAGATGAGAAACTTCATGGGACGGACGTGGAGAGATTGTCCTGCGTTCATCTGTCTGGTCAATCACCGGTTGCACATGGGCACTATAGCCGCTCGCGCTTCGTCTTCTGGTACGACGGACTTCCAGTCCGTCGCTACGCTCGCCGAGCGACGGACCTGGACAATCCTGTTGCTTTTTCAACTCGGCATTTTTTGTACGACGGACTTCCAGTCCGTCGCTCCGCGTTTCCTGAAAACAATCTGGAAGATTGATGCTCGACGTGCTAACCCCAATGGAATGATTCGACACAGCACTAGTCCCGCGCTTTGAGCACCGCGATCAGATCCAGTCGGTCGAGCAATCGACGCACGACCGAACCCGCGAATAACGCGGCCCCGACCGTGACGGCGGTCGCCATCGCGAATGTGTCGCCGCGCACAATGAGCGGAAAGCGATGCACTTCGGTGGCCAGAGACCAAGCCAGCAGCGCGGCGAAGCCGTAACCGAGCAGGCAGCCCAGCGGTATCGAGGCGACGATTAACACCGCCAGTTCGCCGAGCAGCATGAGCGCGGTCTCGCCGCGGGTGAAGCCAAGCACTCGCAGGGTCGCCAACTCGCGGCTTCGCTCGGACAACATCACGCGGGCGGCGTTGTACACCACGCCGATCGCCACCACGCAGGCGAAGAAAAGATTGTACGCGCGCATCCGCAACACATTTTCCGCGAGCGTGCGGCGATAGCTTTCGATCATCGCGCGGCGGATGCCAACCGACGCGACTCGCGGCAACGCTTTCAATCGCGAGTACAGTTGGCCGGTGCGGCGCTCATCGACGCTGAGGAAGGCGCCAGACGCGGTTTCCTGCTCGCGGAGCAACCTGCGCAACGCGTCGATATCCATGTAGGCGTTTAGATCGAGGAAATCGCGAACCACTCCGGCCACGGTGACAGTGCGGATTGGCCGGGCGCCGTCGAGCACTTCGAGCGTCAGTTGGTCGCCCTCGCGGCAGCCGAGCACGTCCGCCAACGCCGCGCTCAGCACGACGCCGTCCAACGGGATCCGCACGGGCCGCATCTGTTCATCGATCACACGAAACAGACGAGGCCGCGAAACTATTCCCAGCAATCCCAACCGCCGCGACCGGTGTCCGAACCGCAGCTTCACGGGAGCCGCCCTAAATGGTTCAACGGCGAGCACCCCCGGCAGATGCCGCAAGTCGTGAACAGCACGGCCAGCCGATGGCTCGGTGAATGTCACTGTGACGTCCTGGCGATGCGCATGTTCGAATTGAAAACGCATCACGAAATCGATCATATCCTCGCTGAAACTTCCCAGCACCAGGATCGCCAGCGCCAAAGCCGCGCCGCAACTGGTCATCGCCGCCCGCCATGGCTGCAGTTCCAAATGGCGGAGCATCATCCGGGCGGCGGGCGATAACCATCGGCCCCATCCGAGGCGTTCCACAAGGCTTTGGCGGAAACGGGCGGGAGGAGCCGGTTGCATGGCGGCTGCCGGCGGTTCTGCGGTCGCCCGCCGAGCCACTCGCCAGATCGCCACAAAACCGGCCGCCGAACTTACTCCAACTCCGAGCAGCACCACGGACGGATCAACCCCATAGGCGAATGTGGGGAAACGGAAGAATCGCGCGTAGAGCACGGTCAGTTCGCGGCCGAGCCATGCGCCGGCGACCGTACCCAAGGCGGCGCCCAGCGCGATCAGGATCGCGGCGAACGCCAAATAGTGACGCAGGACGGCGCCGCGCGAATAGCCGAACGCGCGAAGTGTGGCGATTTGCTCACGCTGCGTCGCCACCAGCCGCGACAACACGATGTGAAGCAAAAAGCCCGTGACCGAGAGAAAGATTGCCGGCGGCAAGAGCGCCATGCCGCGAAGCTGAATCAATTCGTTGTCCAGAAACCGCGATGAAGCTTGGTGCTCGCGGCCGTAAGCGGCGCCTCCGCCGTAAGGCAGCAGCAACGCGTCCAATTGCTGTTGCGTGTCGCGTTCAGACGCGCCGGCACGCAGCGTCGCCGCCACGTCGTTGAACGCGCCGTCCATTTGGAAAGCGGCCGCCAAGTCGCGATAGGGCATCCAGAGCACGCCGAAACGGCGATCGTCGGGAATCATCTCGCCGCCCCGAACCGAATAAATGAACTCGGGAGACAATGCGACGCCGACAATCGTCAACGGCTGGTATCGCCCATTGATTACCGCCCGAAGGGCGTCGCCCGGCCGCAGCCGATGCGCGGATGCGAACGCCTCGGACACGAGAACTTCACCGCGACGTTCGGCGG
>JBJTOW010000180.1:0-2583 GCA_046074805.1 Planctomycetota bacterium
GGCATGAGCGGACTGGAATCATGCTTTGGCGCAGTCAGCAGCATTATTGACGACACGGAAAAAATGATAACCATGATGTATGCCGCTCCGAGAAAAATTCTTGGACTGGAGTTGCCTGAGATAAAAGCAGGGGCCAAAGCATGCCTTACGTTATTCAACCCTGACGCAGAATTCACATTTGAGGAAAACATGATCCTCTCCTCCTCTCGCAACAATGCCTTTAAAGGCAAAACCCTGAAGGGAAAAGTTTTCGGCATAGTCAATAAAAACCAGATCATACTCAACCATTCATGAGAATACCTGTTTCCACCCGCATAGGTCTTGTCGCAGGGCTGATCATGACAGGCCTTTCCTACCTGATTTTCCGGCTCAAAGGAGGATTTGACAACAACCTCCTGTACATCCCTTACTTCATTTACATCGGAGCCATTCTTCTTTCCCAGCAGATTTATCACAGGTCAGCCATAGCGGATAAGAAACTGAAGAGCTATTTTTCCGAAGGCTTCAAGACTTTCATAGTAATAATCCTGCTGTCGGTGGTTTTCATGCGATGCCTTATACATGAAAACCCGCAGTTCGCGGATGAATCCGCCCAAGCCATACGCAACAACCTGGCGGCAAAAGGAGACAAAACACCGGCCGAAATAGATATCGATCGAGCTCGCTTGGATCGGCCGTATCTTTCACGCGCCAGGGCCGGAGAGCGTCTTCGACAGCCTGATCCCGCCAATCGCCATAAGAGCTTAAAGCCGCTTCGCTGCCCGATTGGCTGCGGTGCCAGCGAAGCCACTTGGTTTGCAACCACTCTTTTGGATTGAAGAGTTCCATCAACAGGTGAAATCCTTGGGTGTCGATGAACGGCGAAGCTGGCGGAGCTCTGTTGACTGACGGAGCGGCAGCCTGTTGGTTTTCGTCAACCCCGCGCGTCGATGGCGATTCGACGGAGTCCGCAATCCATTGTGTTCGCCAGGCGTCACGGACTCGCTTTACATAGGCGTCACGAATTCGACGCGTGGCCTGCAACGCCTCGTACGCTTCGGTCGCTAAATGTGTGTCGCTCACCCCTTTCTTCCGTTCCTCGGGAAGCTGCTGGGCGGTTCCCAGAGAAGCCAGCAGCGGGTCGGTCCGCCCTGACGCTCGAACGGCCGAGGCTTTTTCCGACACATGCGCGACGGGGCCCACGGTCAGTTCGCGGTCGCCATCCGATGTTCCGTTGCTCTCGATCGTGCCGGTCACCAGTCGCATGTGATCTAAACTAAGCCCGTCATAGGCCGCCCGGACCGCACAGTATGCGGCCACTTCCGCCGAACGGCCCCCGATCACGGGAGTCGGCGGTTCGTGGGTGGGCAACTCCGGATCGTGTATCGATCGGCTCTCCAACCACCAACGGCCACGAACGGGCCGTTCGGCCATGCCGGCCGCGACCCAGGCGCGTTGCATCGAGGCTAGGAAATCGTCGGCTTCCGGCTTGTTGGCCAAGGTCCGACCGTCGGCCCCGCCAGGAACGTGCAGCGCCAATGTCAACCCCAAGCGATCCGCACACGGTAGGAACGGGCCCGATTCGCCAAGAGTCAACTCCACGCACAACATCGGAACCAGTCCAATGCGGTTCGACGGAAGCCACAACGCGATGGGCGTCAGCGTCTGCCGAGTCTTGCCGTTCCAATCCTGCCCGAAGCATTGCCACTGACCGAGCAGGTTGTAGACAGTCCAGTGACCGGCATGCCACTCCTTGGGGAACGCGCCCCGGAGACTGGGATACCGATCGAGTTTGTAGGTCAGATTATCCTCTGATCCACGCTGAATGCGCGGCGCTTGCCAGTTCGGCTTCCAATCCTGCGCAACCCACGCTCGCAAAAACGACTCCGCCGCCCGCTTGGCCGCCTCGGCGTTGACCTCGAGCGGAGAATCGACGAGCGAACGGATCGTCTCGATGATCCCCGTGAACTGGGCTTGGAACCGCCGCTTGTGCGCATCCGCGTCGGGCGTCTCCGTCCACTCGATGTCGCAGACACGCGAGGAAAGGCATTGGCCTTGCGCAATTCTCTCCAACAGTCCCCGTGCGGCGCTATGCCAGTCGGATCGGTCGGAACGGTCGGCATCGATCAAAGCAAGAGCCACATGCCGGCCAAACTTCGACAGATGGTTGTCTACGCCCCGTGTATCGCCTAGGGAAGAGAGCTTTGCGAACTCCGTGAAAAAATCCAACATCCACCGCTCCCCCGTAAATGACGTTTACTGATGGCCGTTCAGATAGCCTAACATGAGAATCAAGTTGTGTTTACCACGAATGGAACGATTCGAACGAATCGTTGCCATGCACGGGCCGTAAGCGAATTTTCGGATGGTAACCCGCATCGCAAGTTGTGAAATTGCACAGTTCTGCCGTACGACGGACTTCCTAGTCCGTCGCCGTGGTGGCCCAGTTCGCCATGTTGGCAAGGGGAGTGGGACGCTCCCGCCACCGCGACAGGAGCGGGACGCTCTCGCCACCGTGGCAGGAGCGGGACTCTCTCGCCACCGTGACAGGAGCCTCTGGCTTCCTTAAGTCACTCGCACCGCGCGACGGACTGGGAAGTCCGT
>JBJTOW010000181.1:0-5549 GCA_046074805.1 Planctomycetota bacterium
CCGGCGCGCTGTCGCTTGGCATCCGCTACCCCAACATCTTTTCGGCCATCTACGCCAGCCAGCCAATGACCAACTATCGCGGCAGCCCGGCCTTCGTGCCGGAATTCGAGCGATTGTGGGGCGGCAAAACGGACAATCTGCTCGTCGTCAACGACGGTCCGGCCGCGACGCATCTGCGCAAGTACGGCGCCGGCGGAGCCCAGCCCACAGGCGTGTGGAACTGGATGAATCACCACGAGCAAGTTGTGCGGCGCGCGGGCGAAGACACGGCGCTGCTGATGTTCGGCCACGGCAAACTGGACAATGTCATCGACTGGGCCACGCAAGGACCGCCGTTCATCGATGCCCTCTATCGCGCGCGGACCGCGTTCACCGCCACCATGCGCGGCGGCCATGGTCATAGCTGGATGGGCTTCGACGGCGCGCTGCATCCGCTTGTCACACAAGCGGGAACCTACTCCGATATGGGGGCGTTTGTCTTCCGCCGCGATACGAGCTTTCCGGCGTTCACCGCCGCGAGCGGCTCGGGACCGGCATTGCCCGCACCGACAGGCACGGACGACTACAACCTCAACCTCGTCTGGTCCACACCATGGAACAACTTCGACCTGCCAATCGTCGATCAGCCAGGACGCTACGAAATCACGCTCCGATCCACCAGCGGATCCACGCAGACGGCGGATGTCACCCCGCGGCGTTTACAGCAGTTCCAAGTGCGCGACGGCCAAGTCTACCGCTGGGAGAACCGCGATGCGGCCACCGGCACGCTGCTCGCCAGCGGCCAAGCCACCGCCGCTGGCGGGCGGCTCACCGTCGCCGGCCTGCGGATTGACGCCAGCGCTCGCGGCAACCGTTTGCTCCTTGTACCGGCTGACGGCGTCGTGCTGCCCACACTCGCCATCAGCGATGTGTCGCAAGTGGAAGGCCAAACCGGCGCCGTCAACGCCCGCTTCACGGTTACCTTGAGCCAATCGTCCACCTCGTCCGTCATGGTCGATTATGCGACGACCAACGGCACGGCCACCGCCGGAACCGATTACACGGAGACTTCGGGACGATTGACCTTTCCGCCCGGCACAACCCAACTGCCAATCGATGTTCCGATCCTCGGCGACACGCTCGACGAAGCGCATGAGACATTCACGATCACGCTTGCCGCCGCCGCTGGCGCGACGCTCGCCGACGCCACGGGCCTGGGCACCATTACCGATGACGACGACCCGGCCGCGCGCCGCGCAATCGATTGGTTTCCCCGCACGTCCGACGGCCGCGTCTACGCCATGTCCGACCAGATCGCCGTTCGCGGACTCAGCGACAATCTCGCGCGGTTCGCCGCCACTCGCTACGTCGGTTCGCAGAAGCAGTCCGGGGCCGAGTTAGCCCGGTTGCGGGCCGTCAATCCGAATTACGTCCTGCTGCATTACCGGCTCGCGACCGCGTCGGGGCCGCCCGAGTACATTCAGGCGAACGGAGACTGGGGTAGCGACTGGGCCTCCGTCACCGCCAACGAATCGTGGTTCGTCCACCATCTTTCCACCGGCGCTCGGTTGCATAACAACGAATGGAACTGGGACCTTCACGACATCACCCAGCCAGCCTGGCGGCAGTACTGGCTCGATTCCACGATCGCCACTCTGCGATCGACCAACGCGCAAGGCGTGTTCGCCGATAGCTTCAGCGCCGGCATCAGCGGTTTACTCGGCGAAATGAAAGGCGATCCGCGATTCGACGGCACCAGCGCCCGCGATGGCTGGGGCGCTGACCCCAATTGGCTCCGACGGCTCGAAACGCTAATCGATGTCATCCAAACCGGCATGCGGTCCACGCCCGAACAGTTCCTCTACATTCCCAACGTCGGCAATCAATCCACCAGCTGGTCCAATCTCAATCTATCCGCGCTCGACGGCCTCTTCCTCGAAGGGTTCGCGGCCGACATGGACGCCCGCGAATACGAAGACGCGATGAACCGGACGCTGCCGCTGACCCAATCCCGCGTCGCCATCGTTCAGACCAATTTGATCGACGGCATCGCCGGCCGCCATCGCGGCTTCTTGGTCGGCACCTACTTCCTGTTGCAAGGCGAACGGACCTACCTCAACATCCTTGAAGACCGCGATGTGAACGGCATGACGTGGTACCCCGAGTACGACATAAACCTCGGCGCGCCGCTGGGACCGGTCGCCAACGCGATGCAAACGTACGATCTGGCGGATGGCGCCGATGATGCCGTCTACCGCCGCGACTTCACCAACGGTCGCGTGATCGTCAACGGATCGAACGCGATCCGCGATGTCGCGCTCTGCGGCTCGTTCCTCCGGCTCGTCGGCGTCGGTGGCGGCGCGCTGGACGAAGCCGATGTCAACACCGCCGGACAGTATGTCGGCGGCCAGCTAAACCGAGTGGCGGTCAGCGGCACGTTGCGGCTGCAGCCTGGCGAGTCCGCCATTCTGCTCAATGATGCACCACCCTCGCCGCCGTCGCTCGGCGTCAACGATGTGCGAGTGGTCGAAGGCCAGTCGGGCAGCACGCTGGCGACCTTCACGATCAGCTTGTCCGCCAGTTCAACGCAGTCCGTGACCGTGTCGTACGCGACCATCGCCGGCTCGGCCGCCGCCGGTTCCGATTTCACCGCTTCCAGCGGGCAACTGTCATTCGCTCCGGGAGAACTGACTCGCACGCTCAGCGTTCCCGTGCTGGGCGACACGACGGATGAAAGCGACGAGTCGTTCTCCCTGGCGTTGTCCAGCGCTGTGAATGCGACGATCGCCGACGCGACCGGCGTGGGCACGATCACCGACGACGATGATCCGCCCGCGGGACAACAGATCGTTGTCACCGATGCCATCGACACCTATCTCACAGGGGTGCAAAACAGGACCGCGAACTTGGGCGGCGCGGCCACGATCAATTTTTACCGCGTCCCCGATTCGGCCTCGTCGCTGTATCGTCCGCTGATCGAATTCAACCTGGCGGCCGTGCCTGCGAACACACGCGTCCGATCGGCGCGGATCGAATTGCGGCATTTGGCTGGCGAGTATGAAAACGATCCGATGAACGTCGCGTTGTACGCCGTGGCGCGGGATTGGCAGGAAGGTGATGGCACCGACAACTGGGTGACAGCCCCAGGGGCCAGTTGGCAGAATCATGGAACCGCTCCGGGAGGCGGCGCTTGGACGACGCCCGGCGGCGACTTCCAGACACAAGCCAATTTTGGCAGCGGGACTAACGGCGTGATCGCCACCGCCACCATCCCGTCGTTCAGCCAGCCCGAATGGCGCGCCTTCGACATCACGGCCGCTGTCCGAGCTTGGCTCGCGGGCGGCTTGCCCAATCATGGAGTGGCCTTCGTCATTACCCAAGGCGACTACACCGAGCACCAGTTCGCCTCCACCGAGTATGCGGACGCGGCTTGGCGTCCGCGGCTGGTGATCGAAACGGAAACAGCGCCGGCGAACCAACCGCCCGTGGCCAACGCCGATCGTTACTTGGCCGTCGAAGACCGGCCGCTTTCCGTCGCCCTGGCCGCCGGCGTCTTGGCGAACGACACTGACCCCGAACGGCAACCGCTCGCGGCAACGCTCGTCGCCGCGCCGGCAAACGGCCGACTAACATTCAACGCCAATGGCACTTTCACATACACGCCGAACGCCAATTTTTTTGGATTCGACACCTTCACCTATCGGGTGAGCGACGGCACGAACGTGTCGCCGCCGGCAACGGTGACTCTCGATGTTCGGCCGGACAATACCGATCTCTTCTACCTTTACGACGCCACGCAGTTCGTATTGGTGATCCGGATCGAAGGCGGACAGGATGTGACGATCGCGCGCAGCGGCACGACGGTCCGGTCTAAGGTGGATGGGGCTGTCGATCGTCGCATACCGGTGATTTCGGCCGCGACCCTGCGCCGCTTGGTGATCGAAGGCGGCCTGGGAGACAACGTGATCAATCTCGCCGGCGTAACCACCACTGCCTTTCCCGCCATGCAGCAAGTTGTGGTGTTCGGCGGAGCTGGCAATGACAACCTGACCGGCAGCGCTTTCGCGGATGTGCTGGAAGGCGGCGCCGGAGTGGATACTCTGAACGGCGGGGCCGGCCACGACGCGTTGTTCGGCGGCGCGGGCAACGACTCCCTGGCGGGCGGCACGGGAAATGACTTGCTCGTGGGCGGCGCCGACACGGACCGGATCACCGACACCAGCGGCACAAATCGCGTGTTCCAGGACCATGTGGACGCCGCGTTTGTGTTCAGCGTGGAGGAATTGCTGTCCGGGACTCCAACGCGAATGGATGACGACGAGGCTTGGCTGGCTGGTTTTATCGCTCGCGAACGCGCGGCGAGCGCGACGCCGCCAGCGTGGCTCGCTCCGCTCGACGTGCTCCGCACCCTCGCTCTCCGCCGCCGCCGCTGAGCGAGAGCCCTTGGCCAGGCTGCATGCCGCTGTCGCCGCGTATGCGGTCGGCCAAACGCAAACTGTCGAGCTACCGCAGCACGACGCGTTCCACGTACGCCCGCCACTGGGTTTCCAAAGTTGGCCAATCAAGCTCCAATACGGGCTTCAAATGCGGCTCAAGGTTTGTGTCGCCCGCCGCTTGAATGGCTTGGAAGAGCGCGGGCAGTTTCGGCCGCAGCGTTTCTGTTTCCAACAATAAGCCGGTCAATGTCGCCGCCTGCCAATAGCGATTCATCGGGATCGGCCGGCCGTTGGCCAATTCCGAGAGCGGCGATCGCAGCTTCACGTCCCGCAGCGCCGCCGCGATCGCCGGCTTCAAGTCCTGTTGATGAAATCGCAGCTGATACCGACTCGCCAGGCCTTCTTGAAGCCACTCGCCGCGATTGTCCAGATCGGCACGGACCGAAAGCCACGAGTGGACGTACTCGTGCGTGAAGACGGGCCTCGGCTCAGTCCCTTTCCACGATGACGTGGCGATGCCCCGCGCCGTGAAACCGTCCGCGCGCGGTTCCCGAGCGACCTGCATGAACAGTGCGGCCAGCTTCGGCGCGAACCGTCGGTAACTCGCCTCCTCCTGGAACACGATCAGCGTCGGCCGGACCGACATCGGAGCCAAGAACGGCAGATCGGCGGTCAACGCCGCCTCGACGGCGTCCAGGTGTTGCTGAAACGCGTCGAGATCGAACTTTGAAGCATCGGTAAGCAGCAAACGGGTGGGCGTGTCTGCGCGGCGGACGGTGCCCGGCGCGGCGGCGGGAAAAGCCAGCGATTCCAGGTCGGCAGTGCGGAGTTCAGCGGCCCGCGGGTCGGCTGATTTTTCGATCCCGATGCCGTCCACGAGGAGATCGCCGGCGTCCCGCATCCAAATACCAACGCGTCCCACACCAGCCCAACGCGGCACCGTCGCCGATCCCCAGGCGAAGTATCGCAGCGGCAGTTCGAATTTCTTCCATCCTGTGTGCGACAACTCCACCTTGCGGAAAAACTTTGTCCGGCCATCCTTCGATAGCAATTGCACATCGACCAAGCTCGCCGGCCGCGCGGCCGCCTCATCGGCCGAGCGATAGACCCAGAATTCGAGTTCGGCGGTCGAAC
>JBJTOW010000182.1:0-5064 GCA_046074805.1 Planctomycetota bacterium
CTTCATAGGTTGACGAGCCGATCAAACTGACGTTTCTTTCGCAAAGGCGCGAAGCTCGCAAAGGCCAGAGATCTAAGTACTCATTGGACTTTCCTGTCTTCCCCATTGCTAGCTTTGCGCCTTCGCGTGAGGTCCTTCAGAGGTTGACGAGCCGATCAAACTGACGTTTCTTTCGCAAAGGCGCTAAGCTCGCAAAGGCCATAGATCTAAGTACTCATTGGACTTTCCTGTCTTCCCCATTGCGAGCTTTGCGCCTTTGCGTGAGGTCCTTCAGACGTTGACGAGCCGAATAAACGGACGGTTCTCTCGCAAAGGCGTTAAGCTCGAAAAGGCAATAGATCTAAGTGCTCCTTGGACTTTCCTGTCTTCCCCTTAGCGAGCTTTGCGCCTTTGCATGAGGTCCTTCAGACGTTGACGAGCCGAACAAACGGACTGTTCGCTCGCAACGGCGCAGCGCTCGCCAAGTTGGCATTAAGCGGCGTCGCGTAGTTCGGTCCACAGTCTATGGATGAATGTGCGATTGTCGCACTGTAAATACCGCATGGGGCCACCCATTCGCGAAAAGCTCTTGCAGAATCGCAGGTAGTAAGCGGGATTGGTCTTGGGTGGCTCGCCTTGGGACCAATCCCAGCCGCCGCCATCTTGCAAATCGACGACGTAAACAGCATGGCCACTCACGGTGGGCGAGCCCGCTTGCAGCCGTAAATTATTCACGCAACTAAGGCTCTTCTCGAACACCTGCGGTCCCATGATCGCGGACCCCACGGACAGGACAACTCCGCCATCCAACCGATCCACGGCGCCGCCGAAAAGTTTAAAGTCCGTTTCGGCTCCACGGCCGATCGCCGCTCCGCTAAACACTGGATGGTTCGCGATGATGTCGTAGCCGATTCCTGGATGGACGGTGACAGGAACGCCGTGGCGATAAGCTTGGGCTAGGATCGAAGCTTGCTTCCAGCGGTGCTCGATCACGCAGCGGCCGGCCGTCCAACGCTGCGACAACATGGCCTGGAGCAGGTCGGCGCGTGCGCCCGTGAGCGGATCGTCGGGCGCGTCCGAGATCAATCCTCGGAGCGACTCGACCGAAGGCAGTGCGGCGCCATCCTCGGCGATATAGCGTCCGAGCGCTCGGCCATACCCAAGTCGCTCCAAGGCGCCGGTCATCACAGCGCGGTGGATGTTCGTGGCGGTCTCGTCCCACGTGCCAAAGGTGCCCTGAGCGACGTTCATCTCGACGCTTTCAGTCGAGCCGCCAAACCACGCGTACTCCCAATCATGAATGGTGCCAGCGCCATTGGTCGCTAAGTGTGAAAGCCAGCCGGTGGCCATCATTCGTTCCAAAATCGCCGCCGCGCCATTGCGTAACAAGTGCGCGCCGTAGATGAGCATGATCGCGGAGCCTCGGTCCCGAGCCGACCGCATCCGCGCGGCGCACTCGGCAATCACCGCCGCCATCACCGGCGTCACGGCCGGCGGCGGCGAATCGGGATCCACGAGAATCCCTTCCACTCGCGTCAACGTCTCGCGACGTTCCAGCGGAAGCACCTTGAGTCGGCTCAGGTCGAGCGGTTCGATTCGCGGCGAATAGTGGCTCATAGGGCTTTGGCTAATGGAAACTGTCGGTCTCAAAACAGTTCGCGCTGTCGTAAACCGGGCTCGGGTCGTTCGGCGAGCGGTGGGGGCAGCGGCGGGATGCTTGGCGACACTCGTCGCAGTTCGTCGTGAAAGCGACGCGCCATGGCTGGCGCGAAGGCGTCGTCGGGAGCATGGGTGTAAAAGTATGGACGCAAGCCCGACGAAATCCACTCGGCGACAACCGGAGCCCACTCGGCCAGCCAAGGCACGGTTTGGGCAACGTCGTCCCGGCCGACAAACCGGACCAAAGGCCGCTTGCCCGTGACCGTCCGTCGCCAAGGCACTCGAGGCTTCCGACGCTGCGATTCGGCCTCGAATTCATCAGAGGGTGGCGCGCTATAGAGCGCGCGGCTGTCGAACAGAACGCGGTCAACATTCCGTTGTCCCAACAGTTCGTCGAAGGCACGTTCCTCGGCGCCGCTAGCGAAAAACGCCGAGTGACGGACCTCCACCGCGTATGGAAATGCGGACGGCAACTGGTCCAGGAACCGCCGGAGGCGTGGCAGCCCTTCCGGGCCGAACTGGGCGGGCAATTGCAGGAACGAAGGCCCTAATCGCCCAGCCCTCCCGAGCACTTCCAGCACCGCGAGAAACGCGGACAACTCGGCGGCGCAGCCCTCAAGCGACTTTTCGTGGCTGATCGCCCGCGGAAACTTCAACGCGAATTGAAAACCAGGGACGGCATCATCGGCCCAACGCCGCGCGACTTCCACCGACGGTATTGCGTAGAACGAACTATTGCCCTCGACGGTCGCGAAGTTTTGCGAATATTGGCGCAGCCAGTCGCGCCGACGGGCGTCGGCGCGGAATACCGAACCCGTCCAAGCCGGGCAAGCCCATACCGGGCAGCCGAGGAAATACTGCGAGTCCACCATGCCACGGCATCCTACTGGTTGCGGGCACGGATCGCTATACTCTTCCGCCGCCACTTGCTTAAACCACCTGGAGCTCCGCGCCATGCGCGTATTCGCCGTCGGCAAAGATTTGCCGCCGTTTGTCATGCCCGACCGATTTCGTACAGATATCGCTTATTTCATGACCCCAGCGGGCTCGGCCGGCGTACCTACTCTGGGACACGGCGAGTACTGGATTCGCCGGGAGGATGCCCGCCAGTGGCTTGATGAGCTTGTCGTCCGCGTCGTCTCGCCGCTCGACGCCGAAGCCCAAGCCGAACTGGAATTGACGGAAGAGCAGGAGGGTTGGCTTGAATGGCTTGTGAAACACGATATCCAGCATGTGAAGCTGGGGTGACCGCGGGAACGCGGCAAGCGGCTGTTAAATGGCTGGCATGGACCGCCTGCGGCTGGGCGTTGCTCGCCGCCGTCTATGGTGCCGGCTGTTCCTCCTCCAGTTCACGCGATGCCACCGGATCCCCGAACGCGCCGCTCTTGTGGGGCGCGGACGCGGAAGGCGGCGCTCCTTTTCTGTCGATCGATCCGAACGATCCCGAACAGTATGTCGGCTTCGAAGTGGATTTGAAGGACGAACTATCGAAGCGGATGGGCCGGCCCATCAAGTTTCATTCCTATAGTTTCAGCGCACTCGCTGAAGGACTGGAACGCGGCGATTTCGATTTCGCGATGAACGGCTTGGAAGACACAGCCGACCGACGCCGCGGTTTGAGGCTCAGCCGTCCCTATTATGTGTATCGATTGCAGTTAGCGGTGCGTGGGGACGAACGTCGCATCGCCAGTATCGATGACTGTAAGAAAGAGGGACTCGTTGTCGGAACGCTCGCCAACACGGCCGCCTCGCGTCTACTCGAATCGCGGGGCATCGGCATCCAGACCTACGACGGCCAAAGGGAACCCTATCTGGATCTCGAATCCGGGCGCCTGGATGCGGTGTTGATGGATGTGCCGATCGCGATGGAACAACTCAAAACATTGCCTTCCTTGCGATTGGCTGGACGACCGTTCGCGATGGGGTTCTATGTAATCGCGTTCGATCGGCGCCAAGAGACGCTTGCGCAGCAATTCGACCGGGCGCTGCAAGCGATGGCTGGCGACGGAACCCTGGAACGAATCTATAAAAAATGGGACCTGTGGAATCCCGACCAATACCGCCTCGCGGACGCCGAACCGACAATCGAGGAAGATCCAGCGCCGGATACTTCCATCGCTGCCAGCGGTGGCGGGAAAGCAACCTCCAACAACGCGAGCTCAGCAACGCCGGATGGCGAGACGTCGATTAAAGCTTCAAGTTTTCGTGGTTATTTCCCGAAGCTCTTGTCGGGAGCCTGGACGACCGTGCGGGTGTCGGTGGCCAGCATGATATTGGCGATGGTGCTGGGATTGCTGTTGGCGCTCGGTCGCATGTACGGCCCTAAGCCCGTGCAATGGTTGGCGATCGGCTACATCGAGTTCTTCCGCGGCGTGCCCGTGCTGTTGTTGCTTTATACTTTGTATTTCGGCTTGCCCGCCTTGGCGAAAACGCTCGGCCTTGGGGTCAGCATTTCGATTCCGGCGTTCGCCGTGGCGGTGATCGTGTTCGGAATGAACTACGCCGCTTACGAGGCGGAGATTTACCGCGCCGGACTAGGGGCGATTCCCGCAGGGCAATGGGAAGCGGCCGCGTCGTTGGGAATGTCCAAGTTCACGACGTTCCGCCGTATTATTCTGCCCCAGACCTTTCGTATCATCACGCCGCCGGTGACCAATGATTTCGTGGCGATGCTGAAAGACACGAGCCTGGTTTCCACGATCTCGTTAAACGATTTGACAAAAGAGCAACTGCAGGTCGCACGAAGCTACACGAATTACTTTGAAACCGGAATCGTAGCGGCCATCTTGTACCTGATGATGTCCGTGCCTCTGGGGTATCTTGCCCGCAAGCTGGAAAAACGCTGGGCTCGGGAAGCTTAGCCAGAGAAGAAAAGGTGTCAGGAACCGATTTTCTCGAGAATGCTTTCGAAAGCTTCGTATTCGCCGTCTTTCTCGAAGATGGTCATGCGGGTATTGCCGCAGTTCAACACATGGTAAGTCAGGCAACCAGTCGCCGCCGCACGTTTGGTTCATCCCATGCCGCCAAGACAAAAACTCTCACTGAAAATCAAAGAAACGGTTCCTGACACCTTTTCTGACCCGAGCGATTGCCAGTCAGGGCGCCTGGACTTGTGCCATGTCGCGGTAGCGTTCATGGCAGCGGAGGCAGCGGTCGTTGATGTCGCGCAAGCGGTTGTCCAAGCCGGTGCGGAGCGTTGGGGCAGGCGATGTGGGCCAACGTGGCAGTTCTCGCTCAATCCGCTCGGCGAGTAATTGGGATTCTTCGAGCATCTCGGCGAACTCGGCGGGGAACCGCCGGATTTCGCGGAGCCGCCGCATTTCGGCGAAATGTTCGCCCAGTAGAACCGCTTGGTGCGCGGGATCGTCCACGGGTAGGCCGTCTTTCTCCGGCATAGCCGCCGCCACCGGCGTTCTCGCTGTCGCG
>JBJTOW010000183.1:0-5405 GCA_046074805.1 Planctomycetota bacterium
CGAGCGGATCATCCGCGAGGAACTCGGGGATGACTTGGAAGGAGTGACAGCGGCGGTCCGGGTCCCCGCGATGCTCAACTGCCAAGTGCGTGGCCAGTGGGTGACTCAGCAAGTCATGCTGATCGGCATCGACGAACGGACCTATGGTTCGGTCAGCGACTTCAGCAAATACCTCAAGCATCCGGAAAACCGGCGGCAACTGAGCTTTCTGCTTCGGGATGGCGGCTTCGACGCTCCCCTGCCCTCGTCCGGCTGGGAGCATCGACGGCTCCGAGTTGGCACGGAGCGGGCCTACCGCGAAGAGGCACTCCGCGCCGAAGAAACTCGCCGCGCCGCCGAAATGCCGCTCGCCTCCAACGCTCCACTGCCTGCCGAAACGCCGTCTGTCGACACGCCGTCTGTCGACACGCCGCCTGCCGACACGCCACCTGCCGCCAGCACGCCCAGCGACGGCTTGGAACCGACCGTGGCGGCGGCCCCTGACGCGTCCGATGCGAGCAATTCACCCCAGGCGACGGACGCGCCCGAGGTGACCGACGGGAATTCGTCGATCGCCGCGCAGCCGCAAGATCCGTTTCGTCGCCGCGTGGGCGGCGGCCAGTCTGGGTCGCCAGGGTTCGCAGGCCCGCCGGGCACCATGGGGCAAGCGGGCGATGCGCCTCAGAATCTGTTTGACGAATTGAATGAACAGCACACCGGAATCGTGTTGGGCATCGCGATCACCAGCGTTCGGCATCGCTCGCAGGATGGAGAGGTGCAGGATTATTTCCTCGCGCGGCCTGGGGACGATGTGCAGATCACCTTTCCCAATTCCGGCCAACCTCCCAAGGCGGTCAGCGATAAGTTCACGATTGTGGACATGTATGAAAGCAAGATGAGCGAATATGACTCGAGCTTCGCTTTCGTGCCGCTCAGCCGGTTGCAGGATTTGCGGGGGATGATCGACCCGCGGACAGGCGTCGCGTCGGTCACTTCGATCCAACTGCGTTTGCGGAAGGGCGCCGACCTTGACGCGGCGCGGGACAAACTGCGGCGGCGGTTTCCGATCGAACAGTACCAGTACCGCATCGAGACGTGGCGCGATCTGCAAGGGCCGTTGCTCGCGGCCGTGCGGATGGAGACGACAATCCTCAACATCCTGCTGTTCTTGATCATCGCGGTCGCGGGCTTCGGCATCCTCGCGACGTTCTTCATGATCGTGGTCGAAAAGACCCGCGACATCGGCATCCTGAAGTCGCTGGGCGCGCCGAGCGGCGGCGTGGCGAGCATCTTCCTCAATTATGGACTGGCGCTGGGCATCGTCGGTTCAGGAGCCGGAATGGTGCTCGGCTTGCTGTTTGTCGCGTACATCAATCAGATCGCGGCCGGCTTGGAGTGGGTCACCGGCCAGGAAGTGTTTGATCCGACGATCTACTACTTCCAGCAAATCCCGACGATCGTGAAGCCGTTCACCGTGGTCTGGGTCGCCGTCGGCGCCGTGTTGATCGCGGTGGGCGCGAGCGTCCTTCCGTCCATGCGCGCCGCCCGTCTGCACCCAGTCCGCGCCCTGAGATACGAGTGATGAAAAGTTGCCAGTTGCCAGTTGCAAACTGTCAATGGCGAGTTGAAAACTTCGAGGCCCTCCCGGACTGAAAACTGCCAACTACAACTCCGCCACGTGCAACTGGCACCGAGCAACTGGCACCGAGCAACTGGCACCTAGCAACTGACAACTGGCAACTGGCAACTGGCACCCCTGACCCCTGCCCTCTTCCCTTTTGTCCGGAGTTTCGCCGTGATTCGATCGCACCAGTCATCGCCGCTTGGCGAATCCATGGATGAGACGAGCGATTTAGCGCTGGTTCGCGGTGGCGCGGGCGGATTGGGCGGCGCGGGCGGCTTTGGGGCTTGGCGAGCGCGTGTCGACGCGGCTCATCCCGGCCGACCGGTTGACGGTGCTGCGGTGGGAATCGTGGACGGAGGCGACGGGGTGGTATCCGCTTCCAGTGCGACTTTCCCGTCGAGCGACTCGCCGGCGCCGTCGCGAATGGGCGGCGCGCATTTGGCCGCCTTGGCGGTGAAAAAAAGTTACTGGAAGGGGAACGTCGCGATTCCCGTTTTGCGCGGAGTGGATTTTGAAGTTAGGCCCGGCGAGTTCACGGCGATTGTCGGCCAGAGCGGTTCGGGAAAGAGCACGCTGCTGCATCTGCTGGGAACGCTCGACGCGCCGGACGCGGGCGAAATCCAACTGCGTGGCCAGCGGATCGACAACATCGCCGCACGGGAGCGGGACGTCATTCGCAATCAGCGTCTTGGAATGATCTTCCAGTTCTATCACCTGCTGCCGGAACTCTCGACGCTGGAAAACGTGCTCGCGCCGATCATGATCCGCGAGGGTGTGTTCGGCTATTGGCGGAATCGCCGCGGGAATATCGCGCGGGCCACGCGTCTTTTGGAGATGGTGGGTTTGGGGCATCGACTATCGCACCGCCCACGAGAACTTTCGGGCGGCGAGATGCAGCGCGCGGCGATCGCGCGAGCGCTTATCGCCGATCCAGAGATCCTGTTGGCGGACGAACCGACTGGAAACCTCGATCGACAGACGGGCCGCGAGATCCTGACGCTGCTACGAACCTTGAACGACGAACACCGTCTCACTATAGTCATGGTCACCCACGATTTGGCCATCGCTTCGCAAGCGGATCGCACGGTGCGGCTCGTCGAAGGACTTGTGGAACAGGTTTGAGATGCCACTGCAGATTTATATCGCCGGTAAGCTTTACGACAAAGAAGACGCCAAAATCAGCGTCTACGACCACGGGTTGCTGTACGGCGACGGCGTCTTTGAAGGGATGCGCAGCTACAGCGGCAAGGTGTTCCGATTAGCCGAGCACCTTGACCGGCTGTGGGATTCGGCCCAGGCGATTTGGCTCACGATCCCCATGACCAAAGAGGAGATGGCCAAAGCCGTCTACGACACGCTGAAGGTCAACGGTATCGAAGACGGCTATATCCGACTCGTGGTGACTCGCGGAGCCGGCAGCTTGGGACTCGACCCGAACCGCACGAGCAATCCCCAGGTGATCATCATCACCGACCACATCGCGCTCTACCCGCGGGAGTACTACGAAAAGGGGTTGGAATTGGTTACCGCCAGCACCATGCGGAACCATCCGGCCGCCCTCAGCCCGCGTATCAAGTCGCTCAACTATCTCAACAACATTCTCGCGAAGATCGAAGGCTTGAAAGCCGGTTGCGTCGAAGCATTGATGCTGAATCACAAAGGCGAGGTCGCCGAGTGTACGGGCGACAACATTTTCTTGATCACGAACGGTGAATTGCTCACGCCGCCCATCGATGCCGGTATCCTCGAGGGAATCACTCGCAACGCCGTCATCGATATCGCTCGTGAAGCGGGCATCACCACTCGGGAAATCTCGCTCACGCGGTACGATGTGTATGTGGCCGACGAGTGCTTCTTGACAGGCAGCGCTGCGGAAGTCATCCCTGTGGTGAAAGTGGACAATCGCGCGATCGGGGCGGGCGTCCCTGGTCCGATCACGCAGGATCTGATTCGCCGCTTCCATGAATTGACTCGCCGCTAATCCGGTCACCGGCTAGCCGCGTCACGACCCGCGTATGGCTCAGACGCCTCTCTGGAGGCGTCCGGCGCATAAGTTTCGTTCGCCACTCGACGCGGGGATTTCGGATGGAATCGACACCTTGGAATCGGCGCAGCTTTTTGTCCGCGGCCGGCTTGGCGGCCAGTGGTTTGGCGGCTCAACGATGGACGGTTTCACATGCGGTCGAGCCGACGGGAGTTGCCGCCCCTGCATTAGGGCCAGCGACTGAACCGTCGACTTGCGATGCGACCGAATGCCAGACGGCTGGTCAGGCGGCAGCGGGTCAGCCTGCGGACGGCATAGCCGGTTCACCGCCTTCCGATCCACCTCGGCCGTTGGTGTTATCGCAGGCTGATTTGGGCACCAACTTCGAAGCGTTGGCGCGGATTGCCGCGGCCAACCGCGATTCGCTTTTTCGCGACATTCCGCGGACCGCGTTCGACGCGGCCTTCCGGGAACGGGCTCGCAGCGAGGTCGCGCGAATCCTTAGCTACTCGCCCGATCCAGTCGCCATGGCGCCCGAAATTGTCGACCGCGTGGACTGTGGCGACTACACGCGGGAACGGGTTCTGTTCTCGACGACGCCGTGGTTCCGCATCGCTGGCTACGTTCTGGTTCCCAAGGGGCTGAAGGCACCAGCGCCAGCGATTGTCGATCTGCATTCGCACGGTGGAATGTTCCTCTTCGGCAAAGAAAAGGTCGTTGATTTAGGTGTTAACCATCCGACGATGGTCCGATACCACCAAGCCAATTACGATGGCCGCCCCACAGCCACTGCGCTCGCGCGTCGCGGGTATGTCGTTCTGAGCATCGATGCGTTTATGTTCGGCGAGCGTCGGGTGCTTTTGGACGAGGATCTGAGCCGCGGCTGGGACCGCGCGAAATATTCGGCCGACGATGTACAGCATTTGAACGGCAAGTGCCGCGGCAAGGAATCAACGTTGGCGAAGGCACTGGCGATGGCCGGCGCCACGTGGCCGGGTATCGTCAACTATGACGATCGCCGGTCGATTGACTATCTGCAAACGCGTCCTGACGTCGATCCGCGTCGCATCGGCTGCGTGGGAATCTCGATGGGCGGGTATCGGTCGGCCTACTTGGCGGCGATGGACGAACGTATCCAAGCCGCGTGCGTGGTGGGCTTCATGGCCACGACGTCGGCCATGTTGCGGGCGCACATCGACACCCATTCCTGGGTTCACTTTCTGCCCGGCCTGCATCGTCTGATGGATTGGCCCGAATTAGCGGCGCTCGCCGCCCCGCGGCGTCTGTTCGTCCAGCAGTGTTCGCAAGATCGCCTATTCCCGATCGGCGCCATGCGCGAGTCGCTGGAGCGGATCGACACTCTTTACAAAGCGGCCGGTTGCCCCGAGCGTTTCCAGGGCAAGTTTTACGATGAACCCCATCGCTGGAGCCGCGGTATGCAGGACGAAGCATTCGCCTGGCTCGACGAGCAGTTGCGATAAGAGTGGTCGCGATCATTATTTGGAGTGCGGGGCCGAAGGCACCGCTTTTCCTCTTTCCCACTCCCCACGGACGCCGACTCGTCGCCGCGACTGACCACCAAGCGAAAACACGCGGCAACGGCGTTCGCACGGGTAGCTTAAATCGGCCAAGACCGGGCGGCTCGCGCCGCTCCGCTTGTAAGCTCGGCCGCCATCCACAACTAGCGGAGCGGCGCTAGCCGCCCGGTGAACGAACGCGACGGCTGGCAAGAAGCCGCTCGACAAGCAACGCCGCAAGCGACAAGCCGAGTACCGCCGTGTGACCGGGCGGCTCGCGCCGCTCCGCTTGTAAGCGGGG
>JBJTOW010000184.1:0-11380 GCA_046074805.1 Planctomycetota bacterium
GGCGGTGCTGGCCATGCGGCGGGTCGGTTGTTCTCGTGGGGCGTTTTCCATTGCGGAGCGTTCTTCGTCGCGGAGCGACTGACAGACCGTAGCCCCGTGATTCATCACGGGGTATGGCAACGCGCGGCACGAGTGCATGACGATCAATTCCGTCTGTCCCAGAGGAATCGGTCGACGTAGTTAGGGCGTTGTTAGGGCGTTTCGTGGCTCAGCGCGGCGAACCGGTCGAGTCGTTGGCGAGCGGCGCCCGAATCGAGGGCGGAAGCCGCCGCCGCCGCGCATTCCGTTAAAGACTCGCGGAAGCCCGCGATCCACAGACCGGCGGCCGCGTTCAAGATGACCAAATCGCGAGCGGGTCCAGGCTCGCCGCTCAAGACGCGTTGGATCAGCGCGGCGCTCGCCTCGGGGCCGTCGACGCGGACCGAGTCCAGCGTTGCGACGGGCCGAAGGCCAAAATCGGCGGGGGACCACTCGACGGCGGTTGTTGAATCGGCCGTCACCAACCACACGTTCGTCGGGCCGGTTAGGGTGACCTCATCCAGTCCATCACTTCCAGAAACGACAGCCGCGCGCTGGGGCGCGAGCAGCCGCAGCGCCGCCGCCATGGTGCCGTGCAGTTCGCGACGCCCGACGCCAAGCAACTGGAAAGCGGCGCCCGCCGGATTGCAAAGCGGGCCGAGCAGATTGAAGATCGTCGGCACGCCGAGTCGCCGGCGGACCGCCGCGACCCGCTGCATCGCCGGATGAAAGTGGGGCGCGAAGCAAAAACAGATTCCCGCTTTCGCCAAGCAGCGTTCGACGATGGCCAGCGGGGCGTCGATCCGCACACCCAATGCCGCGAGCACATCGGCCGATCCCGATTTGCTGGTGATGCTTCGATTGCCGTGCTTGGCGACGGGGACGCCGCAGGCCGCGATCGCCAACGCCGCCGCCGTGCTGATGTTGAACGTGCCCGACGCGTCGCCGCCTGTGCCGCAGGTGTCGAGCGTTCCGGCGGGCGGCGAGTGGATCCGGGTCATGTGTCGGCGCATCGCCCGCGCCGCACCCGCGATCTCCTCGATCGATTCGCCCTTCGCTCGCAAGGCCAACAGGAACCGCCCCATGTCATCGTCGGGAACCTCTCCCCGCATGCAAAGGTCGATGGCGACCATCATCTCGTCCGGCGTGAGGGCCTGGCCCGCCTCAACCCGCGTGAAGAACTCGTAAAAAGCCATGGCGATCGACGGCTCCGGGCTGGCTTGAAAGGAATCCAGCGGCGACAATGTTTCCGCAATGTCCGACACCGGTTGGACCGGACGGATTCGTCGCCAAGGCGATCCGCCGCCGGATCGAAGCTCGCGGGGCAACGGTTCGCACGAACCGATATCCGCGACCGGCACGCGGCGTGCTATTCTTGATCACCCTACGTTAACCGAAATTTAGACGCGAAGACATGGCCAGGAAGGTGATCATCGACGCCGATCCGGGAATTGACGACGCTGTGGCGTTGGCTCTTGCCCTTTTCGACCCATCGCTGGAGGTTGTCGCTGTCACCGCGACAGCTGGCGCGGTGAACGCGGAACAAGCGAGCGCGAATGTTCAAGCGGTGATCGAGGCGCTCGACCCGCCCCGATACCCTCGAGTCGGCACGGCGAGCCCGCCGGACAGTTCGCCGGGAATCGACGGTCGGTTGCTGAACGGCGAGGACGGCTTGGGCAACGCCGGCTTACAAGTCTCGCGGCTGCAACGTCAGTATCCGTCGGAAAAGCGGATTATCGACGAAGTGCGAGCCGCGCCCGACCAGGTCACATTGCTGTGCCTCGGGCCGCTCACCAATGTTGCCCGCGCCTTCCAACGCGACCCGGGCGTGATCAAGCAGATCGGCCGCATGGTGATTCTGGGCGGCAGCGTCGCCGTGGGCGGCGACACGACAGCGGCTGCCGAGTTCAACGCCTACTGCGATCCCGAGAGCGCCCGGCAGGTTTACTTGGCACCGATCACCAAAACCATTGTGCCGCTCGATGTCACTCGCCAACTGACGTTCAATCTAGGCTTCATCAACAGCTTGCCCAGCGAACTCAGCCGAGCTGGACGCTTTCTCCGCAAGATTCTGCCGAGCGCCTTTCGCGCGTTCCGCCAGCATCTGGGCCAGGAGACGATCCCCTTGCCTGGTGTCGCCGCTTGGCTCGCCCTAACACATCCCGAACTCTTCGTCATGCGCGACATGGTGGGCGATGTCGAAACACGGGGCGAACTGACGCTCGGCGCCACGATTTTCGATCGACGCCGCTCGGTCGCGGCCACCGCCAACCTGGAAGTCGCGCTGGAAGTCCAGCCACGCGAGGCCCACGCGATGATCGAACAGGCCCTGACGCTCGCGGAACAGGCCACCTGAACTACGCCCGATCCCTGAAAGCACCGCCTCCATGCCCCGCTCGTCCGCACCGCCGCCGCCCTCGCCCATCCGGCGAAGACCGCTTGCGATCGGTCCGGCTTGGCCGATGACATTTCCAGCTGTTCTCACCACACTCACCGCTGTTCTCACCACGCTCACAGCCGTCCTCACGTCATTGACGGCTGTTTTCGCAGCACTTGTCATGCTGGCGATTGTTTCCCAGGCCATGGCCCCGGCCTTGGCCTGGGAGAGCACTCCGTCGGATGCCGGGGCGGCTCGTGGCGTTTCGATCGAGCAAATCGATGTGGGGCTGGGGCGACTTTACAAACCCGGATGCTGGACTCCCGTTCGAGTGCGGCTGCAGGGGCCAGCCAAGTCGACCAGCCGCCAGCTGGAATTGGAGCTGGAACTGGATGACAGCGACGGCGTGCCAGTACGGTACCGAATGGCGGGTGACCGCCCCGTGTCGTTTGATGCGGCGGGCCAAGCGACCGCGACGCTGTACGGGCGATTCGGCCGAATGACGGGCGAGGTTCGAGTGCGCGTGCGGGAGGAGGGGCGGCAGATCGCGACGCGGGTTGAGCGGGCCGCTGATTTGGCGCGCTGTCTGCCGACGCAAGAGCGGCTGGTTGTGGAATACGGCCGATCTTGGAATGCGACTGACGCCGTGCGGACCGTAGAGAAGGACACCGAACCGTTCACTGTGGCTCGGATCGACGATCCCCAAGAATTGCCTGACCAATGGTTCGGTTGGGAAGCGGTCGACACGGTACTTCTGTCGACTAGCGACGTGGCGGCGATTGAGCGATGCCCGCCCGAATCGCTCGCGGCGCTCGACCGGTGGCTTCGGCTGGGTGGCCATCTGATTTGGTGTGTCGGGCGGCGTGGAGAAGAGATTTTCGCGGCTGGCGCTCCGCTGGCTAGCTGGTGTCCGGGACGCTTCGTCGAGATAGGCTCGATGCGGCGGGCTTCGGCCTTGGAGAGTTACGCGGGCGCTTCGCAGCGGCTGGAATTGGACGGGCCGGATCGACAAGCCGGTTCGTTGCCGATGACGCTGCTTGCCGACGTCCGCGGACGCGTGGAAGCCTCCGAGTCGGCGGGGTTGGCGAGCGATCGGCCGCTGATCGTCCGCTATCCGATCGGTTTCGGCGAAGCCACCTTAGTGACGGTCGACATGGACCAGCCACCACTGTCCAACTGGGCGGGCCGTGGCAATGTGCTTGCGAGAATCGCTCAGCGCGGCCGCGAACGCGTGATCGAAGCGGTCCAAGAACAGGGAACCGGCCAAGTCACTCATCTTGGCTTCGACGATCTTTCCGGACAGCTGCGCGGCGCCATGGACCAATATGCGGGGGCCACGCAAGTCGCCTTCTATTGGATCGCCGCGATCCTTGTGTTTTACATCGCGTTAATCGGCCCGGGCGACTACTACTTGCTTCGCTTCCTCGGCCGTCCGCACTGGACTTGGTTTACCCTGCCGATCGCCGTTACCGCGTTCATCGCCTTGGCCTACGGGCTGTCGAACGCGTGGCAAGAGCGTCGGGTGCGGATCAACCATGTGCAGGTGGTCGATATCGATACCGAAAGTGGTTTGCGGCGCGGCGCGGAGTGGCTCAACATCCATAGTCCACGTAGCGGCCGCTATTCGTTCACGCTGGAGTTTCCGCCGAAAGACGCGGCTGCGGCTGGCAACGCTTGGCTCGCCTGGCACGGTCTGCCGGGCAAGGGATTGGGAGGGATGGAGGCGACGGCTATCGCGGCGGGGACCACGGACGACGCCTACGAAATCGAAGTTGCGCCGGCAGCCAGCGGTCGAATTGAAGGGCTGCCGATCGCGGTGGGCGGCACTCGCAGTTTGGCCTCCCGTTGGTGGAGCGAATGGCCGGCTCCGCTGTCGGCGGTCCGCCCCGCCAACCCGGGCTCAGCGGGACGAAATGCCAACGTTCGCGAGGGGGAAACGCGGGTGGGCGAAGGAGGTCGGCCGGCTAGCCGCCTGTTCGCGGTCTCGCTTGATGAAATGTTGCAGGGCGAATGCCGGAATCCGTTGGACGTGGCGCTCACCGAATGGTTTCTGGTTTTCAACAACCGTTTGTATCGGGGTGATCGACGATTGGAACCGGGTGAGACAGTGTCGCTGGCCGACTTCTCGACAACTCGATACTTGGATTGGCATTTGACGCGTCGACGCGTGAATTCGGACAACAAAGACACGACGACGCCCTGGGATCGGGCCGACCAAGATGTCGCGCGGATTGTCGAAATGATGCTGTTCCATGACGCGGCGGGAGGCCGTGGGTATTCGCGTTTGCGGCATCGCCACCAAGCGTATGCCGATTTGAGCGGCCACCTGCGCGCGGGCCGCGCGGTCCTGATGGGACGAAGCGAACAGCCGGCGGCGGATTGGAAGGTGGACGGGCAGGCGATCGACGAACAATTGGAGTCGCGGTTAACGTGCTATCGCGTGGTGTTTCCAGTCGCCATCCGTAAGCCAACGGCGGCTGGCACTCGGCCTGGAACGCCTTAGTGCTTTCTCAAGAATCGATTTCGGGGTACGACGGACTTCCCAGGCCGTCGCGACGCTTTTCGCGTAAGGGACTTGGAAGTTTGTTTTACCGATCGCCTTCCCCATTTTTTAGCGTGAGCAAACAAGACAGTTCCAACGGGCTAGGTTGAGTGGTTGTCGGGGCGCATCGCAAGGCGGACGGCATGATCAAGACGGTCGATCTGACGAAGAAGTACGGCGAGATGTTCGCCATCCATTCGATTAACCTCGATCTGGATGCCGGGGACCTGTTCGGGTTCATCGGTCCCAACGGCGCCGGAAAAACGACGACGATGCGGATCCTCGCCACCTTGCTCGACCCGACTTGGGGCGAAGCCTATGTGTGTGGCCAGTCGATCTACACTCAGCCCAAGGAGATCCGGCGTCTGATCGGTTACATGCCCGATTTTTTCGGTGTGTACGACGACATGAAGGTCATCGAATACCTCGAGTTTTTCGCGGCCGCGTATCGCATTCGCGGTCCGCAACGACGCAAGGTCTGCGACGAGAAACTCGAATTGGTGGATCTCGATTTCAAACGCGACGCCTACGCGAACACGCTGTCGCGCGGCCAAACCCAACGGCTGGGTTTAGCCCGAGTGCTCCTGCACGACCCGCAAGTGCTGCTGCTGGACGAACCGCTCAGCGGGCTCGACCCACGGGCGAGGATCGAAATGCGGGCCGTGCTCCGGCGGCTCGGACAACAGGGCAAGACGATCATGGTGTCGAGCCACATCCTTCCCGAACTGGCCGACATCTGCAACAAGGTCGGCATCATCGACCGCGGTGTGATGAGCGTGAACGCGTCGGTGGCGGAAGTCATGCGTCAAGTGCGTCAGCGAATTGTCTTGCACATCGAATGCTCGGCTGGCCAAGACATGGCCGCGAAACTGCTCGAGCAGCATCCTTCGGTCGAGCGGGTTGTGGCGGAACAAAGTCGGCTGGCGGTGACGCTGCGTCCGGACGTCGCGGACTACAGCGACTTGCCGACGTTGCTGATCGGCGCCGGCTGCAAATTGCGGCTCTTCCGCGAAGAGGAATTCAACCTGGAAAACGCCTTTATGGCGCTAACCAAAGGCTTGGGTTCTAAGATCTAGCGCTTCGTCAAATCAAAATTTTTCGGACGGGCACGCCGCGTATCGGTCTTCCCGATCTTTTTCGCGATACGCGTGGCGATCTTCGCCGATGCTTAAATCGATGCCGGCGCACTCCGGCGAACCGCGATCGATTCCGGCGAGATGGAGCGAGAGCGTGGGCGTGGCGGAGACACCGACGCCTCGGGATCGGGTTGCTGGTGGGCGTGCCACAGTTCCCACAGTCGCGCTTGTTTCATGAAGGTGTAGTAGCTTTGCAACATGCTCACCTGGAACCCGACCATGCCGTCGAGGAAGCCGCGTTGCAAGACGTAACACCGGAAGAATCGAAGCGGCGCGTTAACGCACAGCTTGAGCAAACTGGGTTGGCGCCCTTGTTCGAACCACACTCCGGCTTGATAGCGGGCGTACCGATCGAACTTCTGAAGGTACTGGTCGTAGGTCCAGAAGGTGAAGTGGTCCATCGCCGCGTGGAGCCGTCCTGATCGGCCGGTCGAGATTTCCACTTCCGCGTGATCCGTGTCGCCCACATACCGGCCGCGGTCGCGGTGGAAGAACCGCATCAGCGCTTCGTTACCCCAACCGCTGCGGCGAACTGGATGGCCCATGAAAAAATTCAAGCGGGGCACAAGGTAGCCGTCGAGCTTCGGGCCCTCCGCCAAATGCCGCCGCACTTCAGCGGCTAGTTCGGGCGTGATCCGCTCGTCCGCGTCCAGGATGAACACCCAGTCATTCGCCGCTTGTGGGATCGCCCAATTCTTGAAGTCGCCAGCATGGACGTATTCTCGCTCGATCACGCGGCAGCCGCCCATTTGCGCGACGATGTCGAGCGTGCCGTCGGTCGATCCAGAGTCGGCGATCAGCACCTCGTCGGCGATCATTCTCGCGGACTCGATGCACGGCCGGATATTCCGCCGCTCATTCTTGCAGGTGATGATCACAGTCAGCTTGCGCATGGGTTCACACTCCGTAAAGGCAGGTGGTATCATTAGTTGGTCAGGAAAAACCGGGCAAGGCCAATCTGTCGCGAGCGGGCGGACAGTGGGCGGCTCGCCGGCCGTTCCTGGGTGGAGCACAGCCCATGCGAAGTTGGATCGTGAAATCGGTCGTGATCGGCGCGGCTGTGTGTGGGTTGGCATGGGGGGCGGCCGCGAAATGGGGATCGGCGGGCGCCGGTGACTCGCGAAGCTTCAAGGTGACTCCCGTTGAACGCGGCGAGCTGCGGGTGGCGATCAGCGCGACCGGAACGCTGGAACCCGAAGAAGTGATCGATGTCGGCGCTCAGGTCGCGGGCAAGATCCAAGAGTTCGGTCGTGACCCGGCCAGCGGCAAAGTCATCGATTACGGCAGTCCGGTTGACGAAGGTGCCGTGCTCGCCCGCATCGATCCGGCCTTGTTCGAACAAGAGGTGAACCTCGCCAAGGCGATGTACGCCAAAGCGCAGGCGCGGCTGCATCAAGCCCAGTCGGAGATCAAGGCGTCCGAATCGGCGGTGGTACGCTCGGAAGCCGTTCTCGCCCAAACACGCGCCAAGCTTGACCTCGCCGATCGCGACTTCGCCCGCACGCGCCGGTTGTACGAAACGAAAGTCATCACCGACGAGCAGTTCGACTTGCACCAATCGACGGTCGACACGAACCGCGCGGCGGTCTTATCCGACGAGGCGACGATCGTCCAGTCGAAGATCGCTGTCGAAAAAGCCAAAGCGGCGGCGGAGGAAGCGGAGGCCGACTTGCAAAGCGCCGACGCCTCGCTCAAGCGCGCCGAACAAAACCTTCAGTACACGACTATCCGCGCGCCGATCAAGGGCGTCATCATCGACCGCCGGGTCAACATCGGGCAGACGGTGGTGGCGAGTCTCAACGCGCCGAGTTTGTTTCTCATTGCCAAGGATTTGAGCCGCTTGCAGGTCTGGGCGTCGGTGAACGAAGCGGACATCGGCCGGCTGGCGCCCGGACAGCGCGTCACCTTTGGCGTCGACGCCTTCCCCAACGAAACATTCGCGGGCCAAGTCAAACAGATTCGGCTCAACGCCTCAATGACCCAAAACGTCGTCACCTACACCGTGGTCGTCGATGTCGAAAACGAAGGCAACAAGCTGCTGCCGTATTTGACGGCCAACGTCAAATTCGAAGTCGCCCATCGCGAAAACGCCCTGCTTGTTCCAAACGCCGCCTTGAACTGGAAGCCGCGCCGCGAGCTGATCGTGGAGTCGCAGCGGGAGGCCAAGCCGCCGAAATCCGCTGTGTGGGTCCGCGACGGCCGCTATGTCCGCGCCATCCCTGTCAAGGCGCTCGACAGCGACGGCGCTAGGACGGAAGTCGTTCCTGACGCCGGCGAGTCGCTGGCCGAAGGCGTCGAAGTTGTCACCGGAGAAAACCGGGCGGCGACCGGCGCCAATGTCGTCAACCCACTTCTGCCGCAAATGCAGGGTAAGAAGAAAGACTAGCGGGCGCCCCCCGTGAACATCCGTTGCCATGGCATTGATCCGGCTTAGCGACATCCGCAAAACGTACGGCGAGGGCGAGGCGGCTGTGCCGGTTCTCAAAGGCGTCTCCCTGGAAATCCATCCCGGCGATCTCGTCGCACTGACCGGATCGTCCGGTTCCGGCAAGACGACGTTGATGAATATTCTCGGCTGCCTCGACACGCCGACATCCGGCGAATATTGGCTGGATGGCGAACTGACCTCGCGGTACGGTTCCGACCAGTTGGCGGCCGTGCGCAGCGGCAAAATCGGCTTCGTGTTTCAAAGCTTCAATCTGCTGGCTCGCACCAGCGCGCTCGAAAATGTCCTCATGCCGCTGGAGTACGGCGACCATCAATGGACCGACGAAGAGAATCGCGCGCGTGGCCGGAAACTTCTTGAACAAGTCGGTCTTGGCCATCGTTTGGACCACGAGCCGTCTGAAATGTCGGGCGGCCAGCAACAGAGGGTGGCGATCGCCCGCTCGCTGATCAACGAGCCCAAACTGCTGCTCGCCGATGAGCCGACCGGCAACCTGGATTCGAAAACCAGCGGCGAGATCCTCGATCTGTTCAAGCGGCTCAACAGCGAACAGGGCATCACGGTGGTATTGGTGACGCATGACCAGAGTGTCGCTCGACACGCTCAGCGGCGGATCGTCATGAAGGACGGATTGATTCTCTCCGAGGAATAGGAGTCTGCGTCGATGAAAGCGTACGCGCGCACCATCAAGACGGCCGCCAAGGCGCTGCGGCGCAACCTCATGCGATCGATCCTCACGACGCTCGGCATCGTCATCGGCGTGGCGGCCGTAATCGCAATGATGGAAATTGGCCGCGGTTCGAGCAAAGCGATCCAGGAAATGATCGCGCGCATGGGGGCCAATAACCTGATGGTCCAGCCGGGCACGGCGGCCAGCGGCGGGGTGAGCATGGGCGGCGGCTCGCAGCAAACGCTGACGCTCAAAGACGCCGCCGCCATCGAAGAGGAAATCCCGCAGTTGTCAAGCGTCGCGCCCGTGGTGCGGTCTCGGACCCAGATTGTTTTTGGCAATCGCAATTGGGTGCCGTACTACCTGTACGGTTCGACGCCCGCCTACCTGAATGTCCGCGAATGGGAGGATCTGTTGGAAGGCGTCTGCTTTTCCGACCAGGATGTGCGGAACGCCGTGCAAGTCTGTCTCGTCGGGACGACCATCGTCCGCGAGTTGTTCGCCAACGAGTCGCCGGTGGGGAAGGAGATCCGCATCAGCGGCAAGCCGTTCACCGTGATCGGCGTGCTGGCTTCCAAGGGTTCGAACACGATGGGCATGGACCAGGATGATGTCGTGCTGACGCCGTGGACGGCGCTGAAATACAAAGTCGCGGGCACTTCGGTGGCGAACGTGAACCAGAGCGCCGCCGTCGCGACCGACATCACCCAACAGGTGAACTCGTTAAGCGCCCGTTACCCCAGCGTGCAAACCAAGCTGTTCCCGCTCGCCTCGGCCCAGCAAAAGGCGAACAACCCGCAGATCGAGCGGATGACGAACGTCGACACGATCATGGTACGGGTTGGCCGCGCCAGCGAAGTTCCCGAGGCGAAGCGGCGGATCATCGAAGTCTTGCAACGCTTGCATCGCATTCGCCCCGGCCAGCCCGACGATTTCAACATCCGCGACATGACCGAGCAAAACGAGGCGCTCAGCTCGTCGACCCGCGTCATGGGTGGACTCCTGCTTTCCGTCGCCACCATCTCGCTCATCGTCGGCGGCGTCGGCATCATGAACATCATGCTCGTGTCGGTGACGGAACGGACTCGGGAAATCGGCTTGCGGATGGCCGTCGGCGCGCGACAACGCGACATTCTGCGGCAGTTCCTCGTCGAGTCGATCATTCTCTGCATGTCCGGTGGAGCGGTCGGCATTTTGGTGGGACGCTTTAGTTCGTACGTGCTACGCGTCGCCTTCCAGTGGCCCGTGGAATCGTCGCTGCCCGCCGTCGTGGCGTCGGTAACGGTCTCGGTGAGTGTCGGCGTGATCTTCGGCTTCTATCCAGCCTGGAAGGCATCGCGGCTCAACCCGATCCAAGCCCTACGGTACGAATGACCCGCGGCGCGCAACGGACTGCGGTTTGTACGATGGACTTCCCAGTCCGTCGCCGCCGTGGTTGGCGGAATGCTCCTCCCGTACGACGGACTTCCCAGTCTGTCGCCACTAATACGGCGATGGACGCTTGCACGAGTCGCAGACGAGAGCCATCTCCCGCCGGAATCGTGGCCACGACGAAGTCAAGCTTACCCGTCTCGCTCCCTGCGAGTGGCTGGAGCCGTTCGCTCCAGCCAGTTTCCACCGAGTAGCCTACAGTTCAAACTCTTTGCTAAAGAACGTATCGACGGCGGCCCGCGTCGCGGCGTCAACCGTCAATCGATCTTGCGTCCCCAAACCGCCGAACAAGGACGCTGCCAGCGCATCGCTGGTCGCGATGCTCACGGTGTCGTCGCCATCGCCGAGGAAGGCGTAAAGGAAGTAGCGGATAACCGTATCCCGCATCGTGAGCGTGTCGGCGCCGCTTCCAGCGTCAATCGTGGCATTGAAGCTGATGTTCACACGGTCCGAGGCAAAGCTGTCGGCGCCTTCGCCAAGCACAACCGCCAGGGACTGAGCAATGTTCGTGAGCGTGAGGGATACCGCATCGTTTCCGGCCCCCGTGTCGATCGTCAGGCTACCGCCAATCGTCGATCGGCCACCTTGATCTCCTCGGATCGTGACGCCATCGTTGGCGCCGCCCGTCCAAACACTAACTCCCTGACGCGTTGTCACTCGCTCCGCCAAGATCGTGTCGGCCCCCGAGCCGCCAGTGATCGCGACGTCGCCGGTGCTGGTGCGGACGAGCGACACGGCGTTCGTGGCATCGCCAACAGCC
>JBJTOW010000185.1:0-3429 GCA_046074805.1 Planctomycetota bacterium
GTCACGAGCCGTCCCGCCTTCCAAGCGGTGTCGACGAGCGGTCCGCCGATAACCGACGTCTGATCGTAGTCCGCACGGAATTCGCCCGGCACGAAACTGGCGTTGGCCCGGCCGTAAACGAGCCAACCACGCTGGGAAACCCGTTCGTACTCAAGGCCCAGCTTGATACCCGCTCCGTAGAAGTCAAGGTCGGTTTGGACTCGATGGTTGTTTTGGGCGTTCGTGCTGAATGTCGAGATGAACTGCTGTTCCGATTGGGCGATTCGCAACCCGACGAGATAGTTGAACTTGAAGTTGCAGTCGCCATCGATCAAGCCGCGATACTCGATGTCCGCGATGTTGAAGCGGATATCGTAGTGGGCGTCCGCGTCGAGCCCCGTTTCGCCGACATTGAGGGTGTTGGGGTGGACGACCAGCGAGTTGAGGACGAACGGGGCACCGGGCCGCGGGTTTAGCGTGACCGCATCCGTGGTGCTCGCCTCGAACTGCATATAGTGGACGCCGATCGACGAGCATTCATCCAAGGTCATACCGAAACCGACGAAGAATCCCGGTTGGTAGTCGAAATCGGCGACGCTGACCGGTGTGACCTGGACCGGAACTCCGACCGCGCTGTTCGAGCCGACCGCGTAAGCGACCTCGGAGTCGCGGGATCGCAAGTACATCATGCCAGCGTAAGCGTAGTAGCGGTGGCTCCAACCCACAAAGCAATCGTCGCAGGGGATGCCGCAGGCCGGACCACAGGCTGCTTGGGCGGCAGACTTGGTATCGCAGGCCGATTCATTGCCGTAGTGCGAAACCGTGGAGTAAGGCGGAGCATCGACGACGTTTGGGGCGGCGACGGGCGAAATCGTCGCGGCTGGGGCGGGCTCGGCCCTGTTTTGCACTTCGGGCACCATCAGATAGGCGTCGCCTGAAGGCGTGGCGTGGATGTACGAGCCAGCAGGAGCGACGGTGGATTGTTGAGCGAGTATGGCCGGCGTATACCAAAGCGCGGTCAAGGCGGCGACGGCCGCGAGAAAGTCACGTTTCATGGAAAACTCCCCCCTGAGATTAGGTTCCGCAAATATGGATCGACACGATTTTTAAGTAAAACCAAAACAATCCCTAATTGCGGAACAGCTTGCCTATCCGAGCCATCTTGGCGTCGCAGACGTTAAGAGCTGGTACTCATGGTCATTGTTTCGGAGACCGCTGTGAGAACTCGCGTAGAGTGCGGCGACTTTAGCGGTGGCCGTCGCGATCGTCTGCTCGCGAGTCCCTGAAGAATCCGCGGCCGGCCGCGTTGTCTTGCCGCCTCCTAAGCCGCTTTGACTTGCGTGTGGAGTTGGAAAGCGGCGACAATTTTGTTGCGGGAATTCGCGGCGGGATTTAGCTTGCGTAGAGATGGCAAGGCGGTAAGCGGTTCGGGGACTTGTAGCGGTCGTGACGGTTGTAGCGACGCCAGCGGCAGTTCGGAAACTGCGAATTCGAGCCTTTAATCCGGTTATTTTCTGGCTTCCGGCCCCGCCGTGCCGATGGTGACAAGGAATCGCCGAAGAGGAATCGCCGAATTCGGTACGAGAGCCCCGACACGTCCGTTACGCGCGTTTTTCCCGATCAGGTCAATGGGAACGAAGGGTGGTTATGAGCAAGTCAAGTAAGAAGTCTTCCAAGTCCACGCGTGCGGCGCGTCGCGGAGCGAACGCCCGGATTTTCGGGAGCGAGCGACTCGAGCTCCGCTCGCTGATGGCGGGTAACATTGGGGCCAACCCGTGGCACAATGACGCGTTCCCGGCCGATGTCGACGGAGACCATGTGTTTGGGCCTCGGGACGCGTTGGTGATCATCAACGGTTTGAATTCAGCGGGTGCCCGCGAACTGTTCAATCCCACGGCCGTGGTCGCTCCTTCGGTGGACGCGGGCTTGGACACGATGGGAGGCGGCAGCGTTGCCGCTACGGATGGGCTCGCGGCCGAAGCCGAGGCTCCCGAGTACCGCTACGATGTCAACAACGACGGTTGGCTTGCGCCGATCGACGCCCTGAGGCTAATCAACCTGCTAAACGGCGAGGGCGAAGCCGCCACGATGGACTTCCGCGTCCGTGCTACGCGCATCGACGGGTCTTCGCTTCCGACTCAGGCCGGTACGAACAAGCCGATCCTCAACGTCGGCGATTCAATCCTGGTCCAGATGGCCGTCGAAGACATGCGGGCTAACCCGATTGGCGTGGCGGCGGCTTTCGCCGATTTGGCCTTCGGTCCCAATCTCCAGTTCCAGACCCGCGAAACGCAGCTCGAGGAATTCAGCAGCATTCCCTCGACTTCCGGGAAACTATCCACGAGGACGTCGAACTCGGCGGGCGTGATCGAAATCTCCAAGGGACACGGTCTAACGATCGGTGGCAAAATCGATCTGACTTGGAGCGGCAATTCGCGTGCTGGGATGGATGTCGTCGATGTGACCTCGGTTGACAGCAGCAAAGACCGAATCACGGTTTCCGGAGGGACTGGAGGGAATCTACCCAATGCGAACACGACAGTGTCTGTCGAAAACCTGGGCGATACGTTTACACTAACGGTCAACCTGCCAGGGCAAGCGGCGAAGACCACCGCGCCAATTAGCTTTGTCGCCTCCAATGGCGCCACAACCCGGTCCAACATCCAAGACGCCCTCACGGCGACTGGCTTCGGCCTTTTCCAGCCCGGCGAGATCGTCATGGAAACAGCTCGGCCATTGACCGGGCGGCCAGCCGAGAACGCCAACTTCGCCGTGAAGTTTGGCGGCCGTTTCGCGGATCAAAACATTCCGGAAATGACTGCCAATTGGTTGGCGGGCGGCAGCACTACGATCGCGGTGCGTCAGTACAACTCATGGCGTGCAGGCGACCCCGTGCCGCCAGCGTCGCCGGTCCTGCCCATGTCGCTGACCTTCCCTACGTATGGCGACGTCATGTCCGTTTCGCTTGGCGATACTCCGGCGAACGATCCGAACACGATCACCGACCCCAATGTGCTCAATGAGGTGGGTGGTTCGGTGTTTTTCGGATTGGGCGGCAGCGAATACACGGTGTTCGAGGCCCAGTTCAAGGTCTTGTCGCCCGGCGAGTTCACGATTTCGACGAACATTGGCGAGGCGACGCAAAGCCAGCCTCTGTTCTTTGACGCCACGACGGTGCCGCAAATCAATTTCGGCTCGCTGCCCGTTGTCGCGGTTCGCGCAGTTACAGCCGCCGACGACACAGCGAGCGTCGCCGAGGATTCCCTGGCAAGCAATCCCGCCAACCGCATCAACGTGATGGCGAACGACATGCTGAACGCTGGCGGATCCAAGCGGATTGTCAGCTTCACGAATGGCGCCAACGGGGCTGTGACACTGTTCACGAACGGCACGTCCACGAACCTCGCGGACGACCAACTGATCTACGCGCCGAATGCGAATTTTGCGGGA
>JBJTOW010000186.1:0-7690 GCA_046074805.1 Planctomycetota bacterium
CATGGCGGGGCCTTCGACCAAGGACCGCCCGCTTCAACGGTCCCCTCGATGGCTGCCGGTGGTGGCCCGAGCATTCCGTCGGCGTAAGGCGTCTCGGGAAAGCTTCCGCCGCCGCCGCCACCTTCATCAATCGCTACCGCCTCCTCGCCAACCCAGGCGCAGACCCGCCGCTCTTCCAGTCGATCCAAACGTCCCGGACGGAACTGGGAGCGTCGTTTGGGGGAAGGCCGTGGTTTGCCAGCCGGTCGGCGACGCCAGTCCCGGCCCGCCGGCGGCACGGATTGACGGTCCGTCGGCAAACTGTTCGCGCCCGCCAGCGCCGACGCAAGCGGCTCGCCATTTTCCGCCGTCCCCCCCTGCGAGATCGCAGATCCCTGCGCCATCGCTGGCCGCAGGATTCCCCGTAGGACGGCCACTGCCTGAAGACGATCCGCCAGGTAGGCACCAAGCCCCGTGGAATGCCGCCCGGACGATTTCGATGGGCGGGACTCGCGTACTCCACAGGAGTCCCGCGAGCGTTCCCGCCTCAGGCTCGCACAGCTCGCGGACGAGCATGGTAGGCCGCCGTGCGGGCCATTCATCAAGCCGCCGCTGGAGACCGACTCCGGCAGTCTGTTCCGCGATCCGTCGCCGCCGCGTGTCACATGCACGTTCATTTGCCGTACTCCTTTGGAAACAATCCGATTGGGAAGGAGACCATCTCGCGTCCCTACCCCTACGTCGCGGATTGCTGGCCCAATGGCACGCAAGCAGCGGAAAAAAATGGAAGAAGTACGAAAAAACAGACAAGCCTGGCGAAGCGACCGCGGTCGTGCCTGCCACTCGGCCGTCGCCGTTTGGCCACCGCGGCGACCGCCGCTAGTGCATACTACTCACGTGGACAAATCGCCGACGCGTCGCGCGATCACGGGCCGCCGGCGTCGCATCGCGCGTTCACATCCGCCCCTGGTCGCGATAGACTCAGACACATGGACACACCACTTGGCTTTCCCCAAACTCGACTCCGTCGGCTGCGTTACCATCCGGGCATCCGCGAAATGGTGCGCGAGACGCGATTGTCGCCCCGTAACTTTATCCAGCCGTTGTTTGTGCGGCCTGGCGAAGGCCTTCGGAATCCCATCAAATCGATGCCCGGCCAGGACCAAATCTCCAGCGATCAACTGCCCGCCGAAATCTTGGAAGCTCGGCGTTTGGGATTAGGCGGAGTGATCTTGTTCGGAATTCCTCCCCACAAGGACGAAGTGGGATCGGATTCCTACGACGACCAGGGAATCGTTCAAACGGCCTTGCGGACGGCCAAACAGGCCGCCGCCGACGTGGTGCTGGTCGCCGATGTGTGCTTCTGCGAATACACAAGCCATGGACATTGCGGCGTCGTGAATTCCCGGACGGGTCGGCCGGATGTCGACAACGACGCGACCTTGGAATTGCTCGGGAAACAGGCGGTGAGCTTCGCGCGGGCCGGTGCCGACGTGATCGCGCCCAGCGGCATGATGGACGGAATGGTCGGCGCCATCCGCCAGGCACTCGACGCCGCCGGATACCTGCATGTCCCGATCTTAAGCTACGCGGCCAAATTCGCCAGCGCCTTTTACGGGCCGTTCCGCGATGCGGCGGAGAGCACGCCTCAATTCGGCGACCGCCGCGCTTACCAGATGGACCCCGCCGCTTCCGCCGACCAGGCGCTCCGCGAAGTCGAACTGGATCTGGCCGAAGGGGCCGACATGATCATGGTGAAGCCGGCGCTGGCGTACCTAGACATCCTACGCGCGATCTCCGACCGGTTCGCTGGCGTGCCGCTCGCGGCGTACAACGTCTCCGGCGAATACAGCATGGTGAAGTCGGCGGCCGCGAACGGCTGGATCGACGAGCGCGCCGTGGCGCTGGAACTGCTGACGGCGCTCCGTCGAGCGGGCGCGACATCGATCCTCACCTACTGGGCGAAAGACGCCGCCCGCTGGCTGGCATAACACTCAGCGAGCCGGAATCTCCACGTCGTCGAACCGGATCGATACACGTTCAACAAAAGCCGATGTGACTTCGAGCACCTGCAAGCTGGTCACGGACTTATCGAGCGGGAAACGGATTTCGAGTTTGGTTTTGACGCCCGCGCGAAGTGTGGCCTCATACGGCCGCGATCGGCCCGCGGCGTTGCTGTTGATGCGGGCTTTGTGCTCGACTCCGTCGGTGTCCACCATATTCACGCCGAAATACATAATCGACCGACGCTCAGGGCCCTTGGTGAGTTTCGCGCTGATCGTGAGTGTGACTTCCCGGCCCGAACGCGCGACCTTTTCAAGAACATACTCGGCCTCTTCCGTTCCACCATTGAAGCGGTCGACATACGTGGGTTTGGCCGCCTCTTGACCATAGGCATATGTCGACGCCAACAACAATCCGCACATCGCAACGACAATATTTCCCCGCGCCTGCATGGCTTTAGCCCTCATTCTCGAGTTAAAAATTTTTAGCGCATCCGAAGAGCCGCGTCGCGTTCATCCCATTGTTGAAAAATGTCATCGAGCGCGACTTGGACGATCGTCAGATGTTCCGTGTCGGCGTATTCGCGGAACCGCACATCGCGAATACCGCCGCGACGCAACTGCTCGGCCAGTTGTTGGCCACCACCACGTCCAAAATCCTGATCGCCCACTCCAACAAAAAACGGCACGTCGCGGAGCGGTTCGAAGCGTCCGATTCGCCCGCCGCCGCCCAGCGCTGCGACAAACGCCGGTTTCCGCTCGGCCGAGTCCGCCAGCCGCGCCGCTTGCATCGCTCCGAGCGAATGGCCCACGAGGTAAACGCGAGCGTTGTCCACTGCGGCTAGTCGAGTGACGCCGGCGACCAACTCGTCCCAGCGAATGCCGATTCCTCCGAACAGGCCCTGGCGGGGCGCGACGAGTATCCAACCGCGGGATTCGCAAAGCCGGACGATTTTGCCCGCTCCGTAGGCGTCGAAGAACATGTTCTCGCTCCCTCCGGCCCCGTGCACCGCGACGACTAGCGGTCGCGACTCGACCGCCTGTTGCGTTCCGTTCGCGGCGGTGGCCGGAATCAACAACCGCGTGGTGCAGCTTGAGCCCTGCGATCCGGTGATCACACGCCAGTGCTGCCCGACCGAAAGCCGCTTTCCATCCGCCAACTTGCTTGGATCCTGGGATTTCTCGGAATCTCCGGGCGTCACCGAGGTTTGTCGCAATTGTTGGTGGCTAACGCTCGCTTCCTCCAATAGACGATAGGCTGGGTAATCGGTTTCCAGCGTCCGGCCGCCTGCGAGAGCCTCAAGCACGCGAAGATGCTCTTGAAGCGTGAGCAGATTTTCACTTCGGGTGTCGTTCAGCGGCATTCGCAAAGCCGCCAGCCGCTCGGTT
The DNA here is from genome assembly GCA_046074805.1 of Planctomycetota bacterium. GTDB lineage: Bacteria > Planctomycetota > Planctomycetia > Pirellulales > Pirellulaceae > CAIXSC01. The sequence goes on from JBJTOW010000186.1 coordinate 3,372, forward strand.
AGATCTGCCGCCAGAGAGACGCCCGTCGACCCCAGGGAATAGGAAGTGCCGTCGACGATGGCGATGCCTTCGAGCCGACAATCCTGGTTGGCCATCGCCACATCGAGCGGCAAGCGGGCCTCGCGGCGCCACTCGGCCTTCGCCACGTCACTTGGCGCTGGAACGGGCTCGTCGCTTGCCGCCGCGATTTCCACTGTCGTCAACTTCTGGCCGTCGATGGTCCGCAAGTTGAACGCGAGTCGGATGTTGTCGGTTGGCGGCGCTGTAACGGCGTAGAACAAACGCACATCGATCCGCAGATGCGTGTCGACATGGGGATCGAGCAGTCGGCGAGTGGGCTCGAAAGAAAGGGCGGCGGACCAACGCCGAGCCGCTAGTTCGCGGGTCCGCGCTGCGGCCGCTGAGGACTCCGCTGTCGCCGTTCGCTTTTCGGCTGGCGATACACCCGTGTTGCCGTCGCCCGCCTTTCCCAAGGCTGATTCCGCCTTGCCTTCGAGCACGAGACGCGCCTCGTCGAGCTCCTTGGCGGCGGCAGGCAAACGCAGGGCGAAGAAACTCTCGACGGCGCGTTTGATGGGCGGCAACGCCGCGCGGCGGATTAGTGGATCGCGATTCGCTTCCCACGCCTCCTCCATTGAGCGAACTCGGCGACCAAGTTCGTACCGCGCGGTTTGAGCGTGGACAACGCCGGAAAACAGCAGGCCGCCAGCGAACAGCAACAAAAGCCGCGTTCTGGGGCGCAGATCCGCCACATGGATGCGGGTGGGCGGAGGACAGAGTGGTTGGTTTCTCATGAATCCGGACTTTTTAAGGTAGCCGCGCGGTAACGCGGACTATCGTGCCAGCGGCGGGACGCTCGGAGGATGAACAAAAAATACGCGGGAAAATCACGGGTTGGCGCCGTTTTCGCCCGCCGTTCGCGATTGGTAGGAGGCGGCGAGCGCTGGTGGCGGGCTGATCGGCCCGCGACTCGCCGCGTCTCCTACGAGAACGGAGCGATCATCATGGGAATGGACGTCATTGGTTGTAAACCCACGGCCCCAGCTGGCGAATATTTCCGCGCGAACATTTGGTCATGGCGGCCGATTCACAAGCTGATCGTCGAACTCTGCGGCGATATGCTCGACGAATCCCTCATGGTGAAACTCGGCTACAACATGGGTGCCGGGCCGCGCGACGCCGCGACATGCCTGGAGATGGCGAGCCGTTTTGATCGCTGGATGGAATCGCATGTGGACGGCCACGGATTGGATTTGGGACTACGGGTCACGCGCGAGGGACGCTTTGTCACGCCCGACGATGTGGCCCGCAATCCGGCGATCGAAACGCTGTCGCCCTACCGCGTTCAAGACGACCATTTGAAGGAATGGGTGCAGTTTCTCCGTTGTTGCGGCGGCTTCGAAGTTTGGTAACCGGTAGCCAGAAGCCGGGACTTCAGCCTCCTTTATATTGGCCGCTTATTTCTCGCGAAAGATACGGCTGGCCACGACCCGCTGGATAAGATCGCGAAGCCGATTGCCTCCCGCCGCGATGTCGTCGACAACACGATCGATTTCGGCGCGGTCGGAAATCTCCATGCGGCGGCCGCTGGCGTACACCAGCAGGCTTTCCGCGAGATGCCGCACAATTCGCGGTTCGCGGGCCGTCAACGCCCGCTTCAATCCCGCGATGTCATCGACCTTCGTTCCGTCAGGCAATTCGGCCGAGGCATCGATCGATAGTTTTTCACCGCCCCCACTGCCGCCCCCATCGCGATACCGGGTCCGCCACAATCCCAATTCGTCGAAGTTCTCGAAGGGGAATCCAAACGGATCGATGCGGCGATGGCATGCGGCGCAAGACTCTTGAGCCCGATGGGCGGCTAACTGGTCGCGGATCGACTTCGCGCCGCGTAGGTCGGGCGACAGCGGTTCAACATCGGGAGGCGGCGGAGCGGGCGGCGTTCCCAGAATCGATTCCAAAATCCATACGCCGCGGACAACCGGCGACGTGTCCACGCCGTTGGCTGTGGCCGTCATGATCGCGGGCATGGTCAACATGCCGCCGCCATGAGGAGTCCGGGCCGCGACCCGGCGGAACCCATCGCCCCACACATCGTCCCGCTGGTAAATCCATTGGGCGACCCGCTCGTTTAAGAACGTGTAGTCCGAATCGACAATATCGCGAACCCGGCCGTTTGTTCGCACCAGATACGCAAAGAAGGCGTCGGTCTGCTTGAGCATCTCGCCTTCCATTTGACGGTGGTAGTAAAAACCGCCGGGCGGCGGCATCGTGCCCAGCTTGTATAGCCGCAACCAACGCGTGGTGAAGCGGCGATTGAAAGCGGCCGAACGTGGATCGTCTAGCAGCCGGTCCACTTGTCGGCGAAGCACGACCGGTTCTCTCAACGAGCCGTCGGCCGCCGCTGTCCAGAGTTCCTCATCCGGGAGCGACGACCAGAGGAAATAGCTGAGCCGCGACGCCAACGCGAAGCCATCGAGCGGTCCATCGTTTTCCGCCAAGTAGTAGAACCACGGCGACGCCAGCATCGCCGTGTAGCCAGCCCGCAACGCCTCGGCTCGAACTTCCCCGGCCGGTCGATCGCCGCCTTCCTTGAGCCGCGAATCGACGAGCGCGACATAGGGCGAGACTTCCTCATTCGTCACACTGCGGCGAAACGCGCGGCGTGCAAAAGCGAGAAGCAGTTCTGAGGTTGGCTCGGTGCCAGTCGCCCCGTAGAGCGCCGTGTGGCTTCGCGGTGGCCACACAGTATCCAATAGCTCGATCGACAGGCGGTAGATCCGCAGGTGAGGCCCCGCATAACCAGCCGCGAACAGCTTCTTCGCCATCGTTGGCTCGTAGCTGCGGCGAAGCTCCTCGGACGCGTCCCGGGGCAACGCTTGAAAAGCTTCGGGAAGAAAAGCCTGCACCAGTTTTGAAGGCGTCAAGCCGCGATCATACGGAGCGTTCTCCCAGCCAAGCCACGGCAGCCAACGCGCGTCGAGCGACGCTTCCCATGAGAAAACGCGCAGCTGGCCGTCGGCGGGTACTTCCCACTCGGTCAACTTAATCGATTTGGGATTGTCGTCGCTCAACGCGCCCAGCCGCGAATCAATCATGTGCAAACCGAGGAGCATGGTCTCGTCGGGGCGGCTCTTGATGAGCGATTGCCAGGGATGCCGCTGATGATGCGCGGACGCCTCCACGGAGATTCGGTAGCGGCCGCGGACCGAGACTCCGCTTTGCGCGATGGCTGTTGGAGCGATTCGCCCGAGTCCACCCGTCGCGGCTCCAGGTTCGCGATACCGTTGAAACAGGCAATCGCATTCCGGCAGAGACTCACGCGCGAACTGCTGTAAATCGCCGTGGGGACCGTCAGTGCGAATCGGACTCGTGAACGTTCTTGGTTCCAGGCTGGGACGCGGTCCTTGGTGCGTCGCGAGGTCCAAGCTGAATTCGGCGGCACTGATCGCCTTTCGCAGCAGAAAGTCGGACATCACCAGCCGCTTGCCAATGGTGTCAAAACCGTCGTCCAGTTCGTCGGCGGGAAACTCGCGGGTCGGATCTTCGCTTGTCCATCGCGCCACGCCATCGCCATTTCGGTCTTCCAATTTCACCATGACATCGGGGCGGAAATCGGCGGCTCCGTCCAAGTATAGAAGGTCGCGGAGCGAGTTCCTCAGTTCCAACCGATTCAACCGCCGCAGCACGGTTTTGCCACCCGTCGATTCCAGCCTTGCGTAAGCCGCCTTCAGTTCTTCTGTCAGCGTGCCAATCATGGCGGCAAGCTCGTTGGAGTCAGGCCGCGGCCGGTCTTTCGGCGGCATGGTTCCCGCGTTGAGCTGGTCGACGATCCCTTGCCATGCGGTCAGATTGTCCGGCTTGGTTAAGTCGCCACTCAGGTTGTCGAAACGCAAGTCGTTCGCCTGCCGGTCCGCGCCATGGCACTCTTGGCAGTGGCGCCGCAGAAATGGCCGGAGACTTTCCAGCTTCTGGGATGCCGAAGGCGGCGCCGACTCCGCAAACGGCGCGGCGAGAAGCGTCCACAACACGGCGGCGATGAACGGGACAAACACCCGGGTGACGAACGCGCGGGTGAAACTTGCTAGTAACACCGACGGTTCATCAACGAAAAGGGCAAGGCTTTGTCCGATCATGCTCGAATCTCCAAGCCAGTCAGAGTTCCGGTGCTTGTCCCGAACCGATCGATCTCCAACCCGTGGTTGTGGAGGATTGAAAGCAAGAGATTCGCGGCGGGAACTCGCTTGCCATTCGCGTCCGAGAAAACTTTGTGTTCGCCATGACGGAATCCGCCGCCCGCGAGCACCAGGGGCAAATTG
>JBJTOW010000187.1:0-4354 GCA_046074805.1 Planctomycetota bacterium
ATAGCGCTCTAACCAACTGAGCTAAACGCCCGAAATAACTACGTCAAGCACGTGCCCTCAGACCGTTTTATTCCGTCTCAGGCACTGGTGAAAAATGTACTCGAATTCTTCTCGGCTGGCTAGAGCACCACCGCTAGGATCGATGAGCTGACCGGCTCGCTCACGTGCTCTTCGGCTCACTGGGCGGCGGGTCGAAACGCGGCGCGGTCGCTTCCTCGTAATCGTCAGGGTCGCGATTGTAGGAACTCGAACGGGCCGTCGAACCGTAGGTCTTCGTCGGCGTCGACATGTCCGTCAGATCGACTTGCGAATGGAAGTCCGTCAAGCCGCGTTTGAACTCCCGATACGTGTTGCCCAAAGACTTGGCAACCTCCGGTAACCGCTTGCCAAACAGAAGGATCGCGATCACTCCGACAATCATCATCTCATGCCAAGACATGCCAAACATGGCTGCTCACCCCGTCAATCGGCTCAAAATGGGATCTCTACCGCTTACCGCCAGCGAATCGTCAGCAGGTAATCGGAACGTCACAGACGCGCCGTGATTCCAAACCGAAAGCATTTCGGAATGGAAAACTCTTTCGGCGGCGAAAATGGCTGGCCAAAGCGGCAGCAACCGCCGCATGGCTTGCCCAGTTCGGTCGAGGAACCAGTCGGCCGACTAGTCGTCGGAACGCGATTCGGCCTTTTGTTCAGACTTTGAACGCGACTTGGGCTCTTCCCGCATCGCCGTCTCAACGTCTTCCTCAACCCCCTGCACGCCCTTCTTGAACTCGGTCACGCTCTTGCCCAATGACCGCATCATGCTCGGCAAGCGGTGCCCAAACAGCACCAAGGCGATGACCAAAACAATCAACAGTTCCCAGTGATTGACCCCAAACATGACTACGCTCTCGCACTTCAGGAAAGAAAGGTGGGATAGAGTTCGACCTTGGTCCAGCGGCGAAAGCGGGAGTCCATCCCAATCCAGGGCGACTCCAGAACCAACTGGCTAGGATTCCTTCCGACAATCCACGGCGGCTGGTGCCACGCCGGATAGCCAGATGAACTCCGATGAAAGGATTCTACCCATGACCGGGACGCTGTCAAATCCTGGGTTCGGGAGATCTACGCGAAGTCCCTGGACTTAACGACGGCTCGATCGCTTTGGCACGCCACATAACACTACGGCGACGGACTGGGAAGTCCGCCGTACAAATTGGAGCAGTTCCTCGGGAAAGCGGCGACGTGGGAAACGCCCATCGCGGCCGCTATCCCTCCAAATGTGCCAGCAACAACGCGATATCGGCGGGCGTGATGCCGCTGATGCGGCCTGCCTGAGAAAGCGTCACGGGACGAACGCGACTCAGCTTTTGCCGCGCCTCGAACCGCAACTGCGATAGCCGCGAGTAATCGAAATTGGTTGGGATCCGTTTCTCCGACAAGCGCCGTTGCCGCGCCACCTGTTCCTCCTGCCGCGTCACATAGCCCGCGTACTTCACATCGGTCACAACCTGTGACACCACATCCGGTCGGAAGTCGGCGAGCGCCGCGCAGCGACGAACCAATTCCGACCATTCAACTTCGGGCCGACGCAACCAATGCTCGAGCGTGCATTGTTCGACTCGAGTCGTTTCCAGCAATCGCCGCGCTCGGGCGATCTCGGCCTCTTTTTCGATCAATCGTTCCCAACGTCGGACGTCAACGACTCCGAGTTCCCGGCCCTTGGGCGTTAGTCGCCGATCGGCGTTGTCGTGACGGAGCAGTAAACGATACTCGGCACGGCTCGTGAACATGCGATACGGCTCGTCGACACCCCTGGTCACAAGATCGTCGATCAACACACCGAGGTAGGCTTCGTCGCGATCCAGCACGAGCGGTTCGGCCGCCTTAAGACTTAACGCGGCATTTAAGCCAGCCAACAGCCCCTGACCGGCCGCTTCCTCGTAGCCGGTCGTGCCGTTGATTTGGCCGGCGAAAAACAGTCCGCGAACCCGTTTTGCCTCCAGCGATGGCCAAAGCTGGTCCGGCGGACAAAAGTCGTACTCGACGGCGTACCCATAGCGCATGATGCGGGCGTTTTCCAAACCCGGAATCAGCTTAAGGATCGCGTCCTGCACGTCGCGTGGAAGGCTGGTTGAAACACCATTGACGTAGACCTCCTGAGTGTGCCGCCCTTCGGGTTCCAGAAACAACTGGTGCCGCTCCTTGTCGGCGAACCGGACAATTTTGTCCTCGATCGACGGGCAGTAACGCGGGCCGGTGGTTTGGATTTGTCCGCTATACATCGGCGCCCGATGCAGATTCGCCTGGATCAAGGCATGGACTTCCGGGTTTGTGTAGGTGATCCAACACGGCACCTGCGGTTGCTCGATCCGATCGTTGAGGAACGAAAACGGCTGTGGCGCTTCGTCCCCAGGCTGCCGTTCGGTACGCGAGTAATCGATGGTCCGACCGTTGAGCCGCGGAGGCGTCCCCGTTTTGAAGCGGCGCACTTCGAATCCCAGTCGGCCGAGCGCCCCGGATAGACCGGCGGTCGTGCCTTCCCCTGCCCGACCACCCGGCGTTTTGATTTCGCCAGTGTGCATCAGCGCCTGCAGAAAGGTTCCGGTCGTCAAGACCACGGCCCTCGCGCGGTAATCCACTCCGCCCCGAACCCGCACGCCAACGATCCGTGGACCATCTACCGTTTCCTCGACCAACAGGTCCTCGACCGACTCCTGTCGCAGGTCGAGCCCCGGTTGCTCCTCGACCACGCGTTTCACTTCGAACTGGTACGCCTTTTTGTCGGCTTGGGCTCGCGGGCTGTGCATCGCCGGTCCCTTCCGCAAATTGAGCATACGGAATTGAATGCCGGTCGCGTCGATCGCCCGCCCCATCACGCCGCCCAGTGCGTCGATTTCCCGGACGATCTGACCTTTGGCCACACCGCCAATGGCCGGATTGCAGCTCATCTGAGCCACAGTGTCGCAATTGGTGGTCAGCAGCGCCACGTGGGCCCCCATCCGCGCGGCCGCCAACGCCGCTTCGGTGCCTGCATGCCCGGCCCCGACCACCAATACGTCGTGTGAGTAACTTGGAGTCATCGTTCCATCCGTTCGCTCAGGCCATCGACCACCGCTTCCGCGCCAGCCACTCCGCGGTAATCAACGCCACAAACAAAGCCGCCACCGGCCAACGGTTCCACACAGGCTCCGCTGGCGAAGAATCGATTCGAACCGGCCTACCCGCCGGCAGTTCATCAGCCAGACGCTCAGCCTGCGACCAAGGGTAGTATTTTCCACCGGAAATGCGAGCGGCTTCCTTCAACGCGGCGGCATCCAGTTCCAGCCGAGCTTGCTCGCCAGATCGCGCGACGACCGCGAAACGCGTGGCCGGCGCATCCGGCCGCACAAGCCAAACGCGATAGTCGCCGGCGGCCAGCGGTGGCAGAGTGCCGCGGAACGAACCGCGTTCCTGCGAGTCGCGGCGCAGAACCAGCGTGGTCGCCGGCCCGTCGGCTCGCTGGACCAAAGCCACCACACCGTCATCGGCGCTGGGCGCAAGACGGCTGTCGACAAATCGGACTCGCACGCGCACACTGTCCGTCGTCTCATAGCTTTCACGATCGGTGGTAAGTTGCACCGCCCCCCGTCCACCGGCGAGCCGCGAACGACTGAGCCACCGCAACAACTGCATCCAGTAGCGGACGTACAGCGGCTCGGTCTCGGGAACACGGGACCAGCGCCACGAGTCGTCGCCGAGTTGCGCCACCACTTGCCCAGCGCCGACGAACTGCGAAACGAGCAGAGGCAGCGGCTGTCCGTTCGTCCCGCTGCGACTCGGATGCTCAACGAGCACGCGGGCGCCGGGCCGCAGATCGGGCGCCGCGGCGAACCAGTACCAAGACGGCAATTGGCTCCAAGCCCTCAGATTGCGTTCGGGTGAATCCTCTAATTGTAGAGGCGCGGCGGCCGCGCCGAGCGGAGCCAAACGTGGCTGGAAACCGATGTCGAACACCGCATCCGGAGCCGGCGTACGCACACTCTCCAACTCGAAGGGCAGCAGGCTCGCGAGCCGAGTGCCGAGAAAAGCCTGGGGCGTGAACAATGGACCCGCGCAGACAATAAGTCCGCCGCCGCGTTCCACCACAAACGCTTCCAAGTTCGCCATCCCGGCAGGCCCGATCAACGATGGATCGGCGTCTCCGAGAATCACCACGTCGTAGCGAAAGAGCTCGTCGCGAGTCGCGGGAAAGGCGGTGGCCGCGTCTGGATCGATGCTCGCGTATTCCGCGTCGGCCGCTTGCAGCACAAACGTGAGATACCCCGCCAGATAAACGTAGCCCCTTCGCAGGATTCGACTACCGCTACATTGACTTTGGATCAACTGAACC
>JBJTOW010000188.1:0-3903 GCA_046074805.1 Planctomycetota bacterium
ACCGCTCAGGGCAAGATCGCAGGGACGAATCATGGTGACTTCACTTGGGCGACAGCCGCACAGTCGCTGGAGACGCACCATATCGGCGACGACCTTGGGCATGTGGGGCAAAGACTGCTTGACCACATCGTCCGCGACGGGCGAGACCGCCTTCGTTTCGCGGGCTTCCGAACGACCGGCTTCGAGTCCTACGACCGTCGTGAGCGCCATCACGACCTCGGGTGGGACCAATTCCTCCGATGCTGCCCAGCGGAAGACACGCTTGATGCGGGATACGCGGCTGTTAATGACGTTCCGGCAAAGCCCCGCGTCGATCATCTTGCGACGAACAGTTTTCAGCGCCAGCGGACCGAATTTCCTGGCTTCCGTGCGACCGTACAACTGTAAGACCGGTTCAATGGCCGCCTCGATGTTACCCCACTCGCCCGTCGACTTGCCGTTCTTGCGGTAGTACCCGATCGCGAAGTCCTTGAATCGGGCCAGAACTTCGACGACCGTCAGATCGCTCGCGAGGAGTCCTGTGGAAGGCAGTTGGCGACCTGCGGTTATCCACTCGTTGATGATCCGGTCGTATTCAATTTTGCTGGCCTTCGAGTTCCAGGTGCCCAGGTAAAAATCCCGCCCCTGAATCGTGACGACGGCCTGACCGGACGCTCGGTGCCGCCGATATCTCGGCACCGCCTGCTGAAGTCTCGGCATTCGCGTACCCTTGATGGATGGACCTCGCAAAACGGTATGTACCGTTTTATGCACGGCCATCCGGGCCGCCTCGCCGACTTTCGGCAAGTAGATAAGTCGCATTCTCGGAAGGACTTAAAACCAGAGCGGGTGACCGGACTCGAACCGGCGACAGCCAGCTTGGGAAGCTAGTACTCTACCAACTGAGTTACACCCGCAGGCTATGAATGGTACGGGAGAGGCACCGTGCTACCACTCCCGGCTACTCACAACTTTGGAAGTATAGCCGTCAAGACACTTGATTGACAAGCGTTTTTCCGGCAATCGTCGACAGGTCTACCTGTGTCAAACTCGGCAGACCGAGCTGCCACCCAGTCGGCGCACGAGCCGCCGCATTTCAAGAATGGTCAGAGTCGCCAATACTCGAGCGGTTGGCAGGCCGCTCTGGCGCGCCACGACGTCGATCAGCGTCGGACTGTCCCCGATCAACTCCAATACGCCGCGTTCGACATCGTTGAGCTGCAACTCGGCGGCATGGCGAACTTCCCGGCCGTCGGCCAACTTGGCGACATCAGCCAACGGTCCCAGTTGCGCCAAAACATCGTCCACAGACTCAACGAGCGTCGCGCCGTCGCGGATCAGCCGATGGCAGCCGCGCGACATGCGGCTATCGACACGGCCGGGAACCGCGAATACTTCCCGACCTTGCTCCATCGCGTGCGTTGCGGACACAAGCGCCCCGGATTGCTCGGCCGCCTCCACCACGATCGTTCCCAGCGATAGTCCAGTAATCACTCGGTTGCGCTGCGGGAACATGCCGGCTTGGGCCGGCATGCGGGGAGGGGCCTCGCTGAGCACGGCGCCACAGTTTCGCACCTGCCCAGCCAACTCGGCATGCTCGGGCGGATAGAGATTCAGAATGCCGCTGCCGAGCACCGCGATGGTGCGGCCTCCCGCCGCCATGGCGCCGCGATGAGCGGCCGCATCGATCCCCCGCGCCAATCCGCTGACGACGGTGTAGCCAGCCTGCGCCAGTCCGCCGGCGAGCTTTTCCGCCATGAGCAGTCCGTACTGCGTGGCATGCCTAGTGCCCACGATCGCGACGGCCAACGCATCGCGCGACTCGAGCCCGCCAGCCATGAAAAGCGCGCCGGGCGGATCGGGAATCTGTCGGAGCCGCTCCGGGTAGTCCGCGTCCGATTCCATCAAGATCCGCAAGCTATGCTCGCGACACACCTGCACCTCGTCCGCGACATCGATCATCGCGCGGGCCGAGGCCAAGCGGCTGGCGAGTTTCGGGCCGATGCCGGAAACTTCGGAAAGACGTTCGATGGTCGCGTCCAGCACCGCGCTGGCCGTGCCGAAAGCCGTGAGCAAAGCGCGGCGAGTCAACGGACCCACGCCGGAGACGAGCGTCAGCCGCAAGTCGTCCCATCGTTGCCGGGGAAGCCCGCCGTCAGACTCGCGCGGAGGAACCGGACTGCGCGCTGACAAGTTCGCGGGCGTTGCATCAAGGCGATTGAAAGTGTCTACACCGGGGGCGCCCATCGGGAAAAACTCCTGATTGGTCGTTACACGCCCCACGTGACAACCGACGCAATACTACGGAGCTATCCCGGGAAGTCAACCGCTCGCCCAAGCCACGACACTGCCGCTCCATTTCTTCCAGATCGGGGCCAACTGCGACGTGAGCATCGCCCAGCTAACGGCGGCGTAAAACACGGAACACGCCACAAGCGCGGCCCGCCGCCACAGACGGGGCCGAAGCTCGGGCGGCAACAACCGCGTGTTGACCCGCAGCACCTGAATGCTCGCGGGCACGAGCACCAAGCCGGCGATCGCCGCCAGAATCTTAAAGAGCGTCATCGCGGTCGCCAAATTCACGACCACGAAGCCCCAGATGGTGAACCCGATCAGCAACGCGTAGTACAGCCGTCCGACCCCTAAACGAGGATTCGACCGCAGGTGTCGGCTGGCGGTCCATAACGCGTCGGTCACTGTCCGAACGAGCACATCGGTGTTCCCCAGATGCGTCGAGAAAAGAATCCAGAGACCGTTGAGCAGCCCGAAATACCACAGGCCGCTCCAAAGGTTCTTTGCCAAATAGTCGGCCTGATAGGCACCGGCCGCTTGCCCTTCCATATTCGAACCGGGCGGAATAATCGCCGACGCCAGATTGACATTCAGGTACATACCAACAAAGCAACCCGCGGCCCAGAGCCACACTTGATCGGCCTTGACATACTTCCACCATACGTCCCAGCGACGTAGGTTTTCCGCATTGATCGGAAAAACTTTGCCGACATGCGATAACTCGACGTGTTCCCCGCCGATCGCGCTGGGAATCGCTCCGACGCGGCCTCCCATACCCATGCCTTTGTCGCGGACCCAGTTGGTGATCGTCAGATTGCCAATGCCACCCGAGCCAGCGGTGGTCGCCAGCGCGGCTAACAACAGCCAGTCGATGTCTTTCGGAAAATATCCAACCTTGAAGAATCCGGCCGCTGTGTCGAGCGAATGGTTCCACGGCACGGCGATAAAGTTTACGAGGATGAGGAACGCAAAAATATAAGCGACCATGGCCCAAGAAAGCCGCTCCAGCATTCGCTCAATGGTGCCGCCGCACGTCAGCAGTAGGAAGGCGGCCGCGATCACGCCGTACGTGATCCAGATCACGGTGCCGCTATCGCCGCCGTTTTCCGCGGGTAATCGGCCGGAGAATAGCGTGAATAGAACCGATGAGCTACCCGCCGCCAGCGCGGGAACTCCCAATTGCGCGGCGGTTAGCACGATATAAAACGTCGCCCAAAAATTGGCGCCCGGACGGAGCCGCATGATCCCCGATAGAATCGGCTCGCCCGTGTACAGCGTGTAGCGGATGCCTTCCAGGTTGAAAAGCACTTGCAAGATGATGCCCAGCGTGGCGATCCACATTAGGCTGGAACCATGCTTTACCGCGATCGCCGGCCCGATCAGCCATTCGCCTCCGCCGATCGACGCCGCGAGCAGAATCGCGCCGGGGCCGATTACCCGCAGCATATTCCGCGGGGTGAATGGCGGTGGCTCGGGTAAATCGTCCTTTCCCCACTCCTGTAAATCCGCCATCGCCGCCGCCCGCCTTTCCGTCGTCAAATCAAATCGCGGCACTACAAATCGCGCGGCTCCAAGACGCGCGCAAGCGAATTCCGCGTATACGAATCGGTCGAATTAAAAAAGCGCGCCTCG
>JBJTOW010000189.1:0-4043 GCA_046074805.1 Planctomycetota bacterium
GAACAGCAACGCGAGTCGCTGGGCTACCTGATTCCGCGTTTCGCGCCGACGCTGGTGTTTCCGCATCCCAACGATCCGCTCGCCACCGCCGCTCCGGCGGCCCGTGACGAAGCCCATTGGTATCTGGCCGGCAAGTTTGGCGACGTGCTCGCGGAGAATCCCGATCTGCATTTCGACACGACTTTCGAGTTCTTTCCGCAGTCGTTGGCGACGGCCCCGCAAGCCCGTTTTTGGTTGCCGAGCATTCCGTGGATATTGACGTACAAAACCCAGTTGCCAGACGTGCAGACGAAAGCCGGCGAACTGCCGCCGGTCGATCCGTTCGCGGAACCGCGATCGCGGGCCTTGCGGCTCTTCTTGAGCCAGTTGACGGCAAGTTCCGATCCCCGCAACATCGAACTCGCCGTGCAACTGGCGGGCAAAACGGCGTTGCGGCGCAACCCCGAGGTGCTCGCCGCCCTCGAGCAATTGGTGAAGGTCGAACAGCGGAAAGGCGTTGTCGAACAGGCCCAACGTGTGCTGTCGACAGGCCGTGAATCGTTCTTGAAAGACTTGGCTTCCGCCGTGAAGGGCAACGCCAGCTTCACGTTCCCGAGTGATGATGCCGGCCAACCCAAGCTTCCCCAGCCGTTCATCGACGACGTGGTTTATTTCCGCGACTACGTGCTGCCAGAAATGTCCACCGTGCTGCGGGGCGATCAACGTAGCTGCATTGCCTGCCATGGTGTGCCTGGTCGCGTTCCGCCACTTACGTTGCACCGCCCCGACGACGCCGGCTACCTGCCAGTCGCTCAAATGCTGGACAATTACCGGTTGCTCCGGGACCGCGTGGATCTGGCTAATGTCGAACGCAGCAAGTTGCTTCGGAAGCCACTCAATGTCCAGACGGGTGACGAAGACGGACATCAAGGCGGCCGCCGTTACCAACCGAACGATCCCGGATACCAAATCCTGCGGAAATGGGCTCTCAACCAAGTGGAACTTTCAAAAGCCAAGTGAACTATGGTTCCTGTTGCCAATCGCGATTCGTGGCGGGCCACCGCCGTGGCCGGCCCGATCATCCTGGGCCTGATCGCCTTGTCGCTCGAATGGCGTTGGACCGCGATTCGAGCCGCTGAAACGCGGGCGGCTGGCGCGTCGGCGATCATCTCAAAGCCGATGACGACGACAACTGTGGCCGCGAAACCGATGGCTTCGAAACCGATGGCCGCGAAACCGATGGCCGCCGCGCTCAAATTTCCACTCGACTTGCGGATTGTCGATCCGTCATCTGAGTCGAAACAGCCGCCGGCCATCATCGTGTTCGAAAAAGGTCTGGACACGCAGGGCAAAGACGTGACGAAGGCGCTCGAGCGGCTCAAATCGTTGCGGGGCAGTTCGAAGATGTTTCCGAAGCTGAACGAAGATCCGGGTTTGCCCGTCGTGTTGCGGGGCTTGCGTTTTCACAAGACCGAGGCGGTGAACGGGGCCGCCGCCACCTACGCCGTGGATTTGCTCGGCGAGTTCAATCGGGTGCGCGTGCCCGTCTCGGTGGCGGACATGGAGAAGTTCCTCGCCGGTGAACGGGTCGAGTTGAAGTTGAAGGGAAGCGCCAATTACGGGGTCTATTCGTATGAATCGTCGATCGGAATGGAATTGCGATTCGATGCGGGTGGTTTGACCGTGTTTCGCGTGACCGGCGATTTTCGCTTTCGCGAATTGCTGACGACCTACGTCTCGGCGACCCGCAAGATCGATGCGCCCACGGATCGACAACATCTCTATTCGGGCGAGATCGCCGAACTTCCCGATCTGCCCGCGATCTGATCGAGCGTCTATTCGCCGCGCTTGGCCGCTAGCGCCGCTGGCATGGAAACCGGCGGAGAAGATGGAACGGCCGAAGATCCCGTCATGACACTCGCCGTTGTTGGCGGCGGCTAGGCAGATAGCCGTAGGCGATCGCGAACCATTCGGCGTATCGTTCCCGATCGATGGACGAAGTGTTGCGGTCGTCGACCAGATGCCCGAGCTCGTGGATAAGGATGTTATTGAGGTAGTAGTCGCGAATCGACTCCTCGGTCCACCGCAATCGCCAACCTTCGCCGCGAGCGTAATCCCATTTTCCACCGTACATCCTTGCCTCGATTTGCTGGGCTGGTCGGGGCGGATCGCGAAACGTTTCGACGCGATTCTCTTCCACGGGGTACAGATAGATCGTGTTGCCCCACTGCATTCCATAGCACGGGAAGCGAAGTTTCTTCCGCGTCATCCGGCTAAAATGGACCACCTGCAGCGGTTTGAGCATCGTGGCGGGGAAGACGGCCAGTCGTTCACGGACATCGTCCGGCGTGAGCACATGCTTGTAGCCGGTGCCGGGTTCGTCCACGACAAACCGAAAGTCGCGATCGGCCGTCTCATGCGGCTCGTGCCAAGTTTCGGGAGGGAACGGAGCCGAACCGCGGCGCGGGTCAACGCCCGGGACCCGCTTGTCAGCCCGACGGAACTGCGGCGCGGTCGCGCGGACCGAGCGGTTGCTGGCGGCGGGGTGTCCGCCCGCCTCGCGTTGTTTGCCAAAACGCGGAGTCGCAGAGGATCGGTAGAACATAACCATTCCACTAGCGCGGACCGAAACGACGATTCCTTCGTCCGGTCCCCGCAACGTGTTAGCGCCTCCATCCCGGTGGCGCGGCTCGTCCTGTTTTCCGGCCTGTCCTGACGGACAGACCACCGTCCTATGCTAGGAAGGAGCCCCATGCGATTTCAAGTGAACAGCGCAAGTGGCATGATGCCATAGACTTGCGATGCAAAAATCGCGTAAGTGCTAGCGGCTGGATGGCCATTTAGCAAAGTCGGATTCGCTGTCCGTCATACGCTAGCGCCATGCCCGCCGGCAGCCGGGCGTTGGTTTCGGCATGATCGAGCTCGTGGGAGATGTGCGTGAACAACGCCTGACGCGGTCGCAGTCGACTCGCGACATCGACCGCTTCATCGAGCGAAAAATGGGAGACGTGCGGGCGTGGACGCAATGCGTCGAGGATCAACGTGTCGAGGCCCTCGAGTAGCGGCCAGCTTTCGGCGGGAATGGCGTTGGTGTCCGTACAATAGGCGATGTCGCCGAAGCGGAATCCCAACACTTGAAAACGTGGACCATGCAGCAAGCGGACGGGAATGATCCGCTGCCCGAGCAGTTCGAACGGCTCGGTTGAGATTTCCCTCAGCGTGATCTGCGGGGCGGCCCCCGCATGTGTGTGGGGGAGGTTGGAAAACGCGTAATCAAATGTCCGCTCGATCCGCCGCCTCACCGCGGGTTCGCAGTACAGCGGCACGGCATGGCCGAGTCGAAAGGGGAACAGCCGGACATCGTCGAGCCCCAAGAGATGGTCGGCGTGTTCGTGCGTGTACAGCACCGCATGGACCAGGCCAATTCGTTCCCGCAGCAGTTGGGTTCGTAGGTCGGGCGATGTGTCGACCAACAGATTGCCTTCAGGAAGTCCGAGCAGCAGCGAGCAGCGGGTTCGCTGGTTGCGCGGATCGGCGCTCTGGCACACGGAGCATCCGCAGCCGATTGTCGGCACGCCGACACTGGTGCCGGTGCCGAGCAGGATCAGTTCGCCTTGGATGTCGGAATTGATGAATGGGTACGACACGGCCCCCTCGCGTTACGAATCGATGGGCGAAGGATAACATGCCAGCGGGTGGAAGAGAGACCGGTAGCGCGACGATGGCATCGCGTCGATATCCGCCATGGCCGTGGTCCCTCGTTGATGGTGGATGGAAGCCTATCGACCACGACGACCGGGCGTCGGTCAACGGGCGGGCCGAATTGCTCTACCGCCATTCGCGGTGCTTCCGCGATAATCAGCCCCCATGAAAATCTTCTTTTCGGTCGGAGAGCCGAGCGGCGATTTGCACGGCGGCAATTTGATTCGCGAACTGCGGAAACGGTGTCCGGAACTGCAGGCGGTCGGCTATGGCGGACCCAAGATGGCCGCCGCTGGTTGCGTGCTTCACGAAGACCTGACGCGGTTGGCGGTGATGGCGATCTGGCTGGCGCTGCGGCATTT
>JBJTOW010000190.1:0-2584 GCA_046074805.1 Planctomycetota bacterium
GTACGACGGACTTCCCAGTCCGTCGCGACTGCGGCAGCGGCGTTAGATGCCAGCGGCAACGATGTCCGCGGCGATCGCGTCGAGGGAATCGTCCGACAGTAGCGAGTCCGTGTTCACGGCTTCATCGTCTTCGTTCGGCACCGCGTTCGAGGCCGAACTCGGCGCTGGGAGACAGGCGTCGGCCAACAGAGCCGCTGTCGCTACACTGGGTTTCCGGTTCACGGGCGATTCCGAACCGTTGCCTAAAAAAACGACCGCGAATGTGTCGCTGAATGCCATTTCGACGGCGTCTGCGGCGTTGGCTCCGTCGGCCGCCACGGTGGTGGCGGTTGGACCATCCGCCGCGGCGGGAACCGCGAGAGCGTCTGGGCCTTCGCCCGAGCCGGCATTGATCGAAGTGATGACCTGGAGCGCGTCGAGCGCTGTTAGGAAGCCGTCACCGCTCACGTCGTAAAAGTAAGGTGGATCGACAGGAGCCATCGGCAACTGGCCGTTCGGGCCGATGAGCGACATGGCGTTCAATTCGTTGATGACCAGCAACGCGTCGAGCGTTTCCACGCTGCCGTTGCGGCTGACATCGAGACGACTCTCGGGGTTCTGCCACCCAATAACCGTCACCGTCACTTGAGCGGTCTCCAGGCCGCCCTGGCCGTCATCAACGGTATACGTGAACGTTTCCGTGCCGAGGAACGGCTGCGGTGGTGTGTAGAGAATCGCGAGCCGGTCCGGCGCGATCGCCACAATGCCTCCATTGGAAGCGACGCCGACGGCGGACACCGTCAGCACGTTCGTGCCATCGGGGTCGAAGTCGTTGGACAGCACCTCCAGGCGCTGCGCGGTCGAGTTTTGCTGGATGAAATACGCGTCGTCGCCGGGAACCGGTAGGCTGTTGAAATTGCCCACGGTGATCGTAACCAACGTCGTCGCAAAAGCGCCACGGCCATCCGTCACCGTGTAGCTAAACGTCTCCATGCCAGCGAACTGCGGTGCTGGCGTGTACCGGAGCACCGTGTTGTTTTCCGCCGCCACGATCGTGCCGCCGCGATTCGGGGCGCTCACCACCGTGATCGTCAGCACCTCATTGACGTCGGGCAACGTGGAATCGTTTGCCAACACCCGCAGCCGATTGGCCGTGCTATTGCGGTTGATGTTGAAGCTGTCCGGGGCCGCGATCGGCGGATTGTTCACCACCGTCACCGTTAAACTGACTGTGCCCGTCGCTTCTCCGCCGTTCGAATCGCGAACCGTGTAGGTGAACGAATCGGGGCCCAGGTAGCCGGCTTCCGGCGAATAGGCGATGCGAACACCGTTGTCGATCGTCGCCGAGCCATGCAGCGGAGCGGTAAACGAGATAATCTCCAAGGTCTCGTTGCGATCGGGCGCGATCGAGTCGTTCGCCAGCACCTCCAGCGGGTTATTGAGCGTGTTTGGGTTGATCGCGAACGAGTCGTTCAAAACCGTGGGTGGGTCGTTGCTGTTTTCCACCATGACCGTCACGGTCGCGATCGTCGACCCGCCGTTGCCGTCGATGACCGTGTACGGAAAGGTCTCCACGCCTTCGAAATTCGGCGCGGGGCTGTAGAGAACAACTTGGCCGCTGATTTGCACGGAGCCACCCGCGCTCGCCGGGCCGACCGCCGCCAGCGTCAGCGTTTCCCCCACGTCCGGCAACCCGGTGTCGTTCGCCAGCACGTCGAAGAGATGGCCGCTCGAGTCCTCGGGCACGGTATAGACGTCCGGACCGGTCACCGGATTTTCATTGAGATTCGTCACTTCGACCGTGACCGTCGCCGTCGACTGGCTGCCGAGTCCATCGACGACGGTGTACGTGAATGTTTCAAACCCCGCGAAATCGGCCGCGGGCGAATACTGCAAGCTGCGGCCGCCGGCAATCCGCAGCGTCCCGCCCGCCGACGGCGTCGAGATCGACGTGATATTCAACTGTCCGCGCGAATCGACCAGGTCGTTGACCATCACCGACAATGAATTCGAGACGGAATCCTCACGCACCCGATAGAAATCGGCCACCGCCCGCGGCAGTCGTAGCGGCGGTTCGACAAACGCCACAAAGGTTTGGCTGTCCGAAGCCCTCGCTTGAAAGAATTCGACCTCGTCCAGCAGCGTCGTGGTGAGCACGATGTTGCCGTTGTTGGAGGCGATCGCTAAGCACGGATACGACGCTTGGCCTGGAACGCAACCGTCAGGCTTGATGTCGATGTCGCCCAGGAATCCGCCGACGGGATTGTCGAGCGTCGCGAGCAGGATTCCGTTCGCGTCGTAATGGTAAATGCCCGGTTGCGTCGCGTAGATGTGGCCCGCTTGATCCACCGCGATCGCGCGATGCTCGGCCGGCAAATTCACCGTTCGCAGCAACCGGAAATCCGCCGGATCGAACACCTTGACCGTGTTGCCGCCGCCCGATGCGGCCCCCGTGTAGATCAGGGCGTAAACGAGTCCATCCAAGCCAACCGCGATGTCCATCACATCGCCCCCGTCCGCCGAAAAACGGTCGGCCGAGTCGGCGTTTTGGGCCGTGAATCGCGTGTTGTTTGGCTCCACTTCCGTCACGCTTCCATCGCCGCCC
>JBJTOW010000191.1:0-6295 GCA_046074805.1 Planctomycetota bacterium
GTCATCGAAGCAGCAAGCGGGTAGCAGGGATGAGGGATGATGGATGAGGGATGAAGGGCGAGTGGCGAGGTACGAGGTACGAGGGAATCGAATGCCGCTGTCCCGCTGCATCGCCCAACCGACAACCGACAACCGACAACCGACAACCGACAACTGGCCCCCATCCATGACCATCGTTGAATTCCTCGAACTTTATCGTACCCAGCGGGCTTCTGCGATCTTGCGGACCTCGGACATGGCGTTGGCCCGCGAGGCGATGCGGGCGGCCGTACGAGGTGGTTTCCGTGTGATCGAATTCACGCTCAGCATTCCCGGGGCGGTCGAGTTGATCGCCGAGTTTTCCCAGGATTCCAATTTGGTGGTGGGCGCGGGAACGGTGTTAACAGTCGACGAGGCGCGGGCGACCGTGGCGGCGGGGGCGAAGTTCCTCGTTGCCCCCGTCTATGATCCGTTGATCATCGCCGAAGCCGCTCGGCTAGGTGTGGCGATGATGCCTGGTTGCGCCACGCCGACGGAAATGCTGCAAGCGTATCGTTGTGGAGCCGCCTTACAAAAACTGTTTCCCGCTCCAGGCACGGGACCGGTCTGGGTCGCGCAGACGCTCGGCCCTCTGCCGTTCCTCAGAATCGTTCCGACCAGCGGCGTGACGCTCGAAAACGCCGCCGCCTACTTGAAGGCGGGCGCGTTCGCCGTAGGGTTTGTGAACAGTCTGTTTGAGCCCGCCGACGTCAAGGCTGGTCGCTGGGATATCATCGAGTCCCGTGCCCGAGCGATGCTCGAAGCCGTACACGCCTAATGCTCCGTCGACTCGAAACCTCTGGCTATGACGGAATTCCCAGTCCGTCACAAAGCTCGCCGAATGCACCACGGACTTCCTTGTCCGTCGCAACGCTTTCGATGGAAACCGTCAGTACCGCGAAGTGTCAGTAAATCAAAGTGTCAGCACTGCGAAGCGTGAGAACCGCGAATCATCAGAACAACGGAAGCGGTTCGCCGTCACATGCGGGTAGCGGACGGTTGAGCATATCTCGAAGCTCGGCGCGGGGTGAAATGCCGAGCGCTGCGAAAATCGTGGCGTGCGCGTCTGGGGGACCGCAGGCCTGCGTCCGGGGAAACGCGCCTAAATGGTCGCTACTCCCGTAGACCTGGCCGCCGCGAATACCACCGCCCGCGAACGCGATCGAATAGACGTTGGGATAATGGTCGCGGCCAGCCGACCCATTGATACGAGGAGTGCGGCCGAAATCGGTAAGCACCGCGATCAGCGTGTCTTCCAGCGTTCCGCGCCGCTCCAGGTCGGTCAATAACGCGGAAAAACCGCGGTCGAACACCGGAAGCAAGCGGTTTTTCAGCCGATTGAAATTGTCGCCGTGGGTGTCCCACATGTCGCCGACCGAACCATTCAAATCGCCAGCCGCGACGCAAACTTGGACGACGGGCACGCCCGCCTCGGTGAGCCGCCGGGCCAGCAACATACTCTGGCCGCCGATGTGGTCGCCGTACATTTCCCGCACGCGCGGATCCTCTCGGTCCAGGTCATACGCTTGCTTCACCGCCGATCCGACCAAGATATCGTTCGCCAATTCGTGGAAGTGCTGGAAATTCTGATAGTCCCCGCGGTCGCCCCGGGGCCGATCGATCCGCGAACGCAAGGCTTGCCGCTCGGCGATCCGTGCGAAGTCGACATCGCCCAGTTCGAGCACTTCGCTGCCTAGCGATCGCGATACGCCGCCATAGGGCTGTCCGGCGGGTGTCTTAAGCACGATCGGGTCGTACTTCACGCCCAGCCATCCACCGTACTCGCCCGCTTGGAGCGTATTGTTGTCCACCAGCGGATAGGGCAGGCGGACGGCCGTCGGTACGCCGCGCGGAGCCGACCGGAAACACGAAATCATGGCGGGCAACGACGGCCAGTCGTCGCGCATCGGTGGGATGTTGCCCGCTCGAGGCGGCCGGTGGCCAGTGAGCATCCAGTACATGCCTCGACCGTGCGCCGAGTCATCGTGGTGGATTGACCGCACGATCGCGAGTTTATTCGTATGCCGCGACAGCAACGGCAAGTGTTCGCCCACGACTATGCCGGGCGTCTCGGTCTCGATTGGCTGGAACTCGCCGCGGTACTCGATCGGAGCATCCGGCTTCAAATCCCACGTCTCGTGATGGCTCATCCCGCCCCAGCAATACAGGATGATGCACGATTTTGCCTTTCCCCGCCCGGGTGCCGACCCCGGCGTTCTCGTGTCGGCGTTGGCGGTCCCAGACGCCGCAGTGGCAGCGGCGGAAGCCGTCGCTTTTGTAATCGCGGCCGCCGCGCGTTGTTCCAGGAACGCGGGCAACGACAACGCGCCGAGGCCGATCGAAGTCGCTAACATCCGGCGACGCGAACCGGCCAACGAGCCTCCAGCGCGCAAAGATTCATCGGGCGCTTGATTCATGGCCATCTCACCTAGGGAAGCGTTTGGAGGCGGGCAGATAACTGCGACTGTGGCGGGTGGGGGACGGTGTGGTGGGAAACGGTCAGCGATCATGTCACGTGACTGATTGTACCCTAGGGGCCGCGTTCGCGACAAACCGGTTTCGGCCGTTCAGCAGCATGCCGATCCAAGTCCGTCGCACCAGGAAGTGATAGCTAAGCAGCAACAGCGGCACGGCGATAATGTTGATCGCGAAAAATTTCGTCATAGGGCCAAATGGCCAACCCCGAGCCATCCCTTGCAAGCCGATCACCAGTGGCAAATGCGCTAAATACAGCCAATACGATGCGTCCGAAAAATATCGCACCATCGGCCATTCGCGGCTCAACATCGCTCGACATGCCCCGATCATTCCGAGCGACATCAGCCAGACGTAGGCGAAGTGCGCTGCGATGGCGACTTCTCGTTTACCAGCCGCCACCACGCAAATCGGAAACACCACGAGAAGCGCCAGTCCTATTTGCGCCACCCAAAGCGACCGCTGGAACCTGCTCCGTGGCTGCTTCGGCGAGGCGGGCGGACCGCCCTCGAATTCCAGCACACGGCGAGTCGCTGTGGCGATCGAGCCCTTCTCCCGGGCATACATCAGCGCGCCGAAGGAGAAAAACAATCCGTAAAATACGAATAAATGCGGAAACGGCAGCCATCCGATCGAAGTGTCGGGACCAAAGTAGACCGCTTCGCCGCCACCCATAAACCACATCGGAAGGGGCGTGATGGCGATGAGCCCCCAGGCGGCGCCGCCGAGAGGCACTCGCTTGAGCCACTCGCCCGCAATGCTCCCAACGAACGCGAAAGCGGCCGCATACAGCCAAAGGAACCACAGGAACCAGAGATGCAGGAAGACGTCGGCGTCGAACGGGTGAAACGACCAGCGACCGACCGTCACTCGCCGATTCGGACTGTGCAACCAAGCCCAATAACGTCCCGCGAGATCGGTTCGTTCGCCTGTCGTCGTCGCGTCTATCGCCTTTTCGGCCGTCGTCTTTTCGCCTGTCGTCGTTTCGCCTGTCGTCGTCCCGGTGGCTGGTCTTGGTGAAACGTTGACAGCAGCGGGTAGCTGACGCCGCACCGCCGCGCGCTGCAACTCCAACTTGCCCGGCTCGGGCGTCGGCAGACCAATCGCTTCGAAGATAAACCGGGTGGTTTCCCAGGGGACGTTGGACGACGCCAGCGGCGGATCGCCTCGGTCATTCCGTTTGGCCGCGTCCGCCCCACGTTCCAAAAGCAGCGTTGCCAATTCGTTGCGACCCGCGAAGGCGGCCGCGTGCAGCGGACGGTTACCGTCGCGATTCGCGCCATTGGGATCAGCGCCCGCGTCAAGCAATCCGCGAGCCACGGTCAGGTCGCCGCGAAGCACGGCCCAGGATAGCGGGGTGATTCCCAGTTCATCGTCGACACGATCCCGTTCATTGGGAGTCGACAAGAATCGCTTGATTGCCGCTTTGTCGTCGATGCGGACGGCTTGCGCGAGCGACGTTGCGGCGGCTCGCGGGCTCGCTGTTCGTCGAGCGACAGCCGAGGCCCATCGGGTCGCGGGCACGATCGTCATCAGACCGAGAAGACAAGGCAGCAAGATTCTCGCGGCCCGCTGTTTTAGTAGTCCGCCGATTCCACGGCGTTCACACACCAGCGTTGTGAAGTAGCCGCTGATGAGGAAGAACAGCGGCATGCGGAAGCCGTGAATCGCCAGGAACAACAGTCCCAACAGCCCGTTTTGCTGCGGGTCCCGCACGGGCCATGGCGAAGGAAAAAAGCTCAGCGACGCATGCAGGCCGATGCCGAGCAACATCGCGAACCCTCGGAGCGCGTCCAGGTCATGACGGCGCTCGCCGCTCACCGCGCACCAGCGGCCGCGGCGGTTCCAGCGTAGTACGGATTTTTGCCAGCCGAGTGGTCTGTCACATCGCGGATGTCCCCGACCGCTGGCACGGCGGCACGGATCGCGACTTCCACGCCTAACCGCAGTGTCGCGGTCGCCGATCCACAGCCCTGGCAGCCGCCGCCCATTTGCAGAAACACCGTGTTCTCTTTCACGTCCACCAGTTTCACAACGCCGCCGTGCTGACTGACGAATGGGTTGACCTCGGCGGCGAGCACCCGTTCCACCCCGGCGCGGATGTCGCTTTCCGTGGGAAGCTTGGCTCGGGCTGCTTCGCTTACGGCGGGCAAGCTCGAAACCAGTTGCTCGCGGATCGCGGCGCCGACCTGCCGGCCAATCACGGGCCACTCGGCCATGGTGCCCTTTCCAACCGTGACTTCATTGTGCGAAATCAGCACGCTGGTCACGCCCTGGATCGCGAAAATAGCCTTCGCCAGTGGCGAGTCGTCCGCCGCCTCCGCACTGCCAAAGTAGTGCGATCGACCATCATAAACCGGTCGATCGACAATGAACTTGCACTTGACGTTCGAGAACGGCTCGCCGCGAATTTGAATCTGAGTATCGGACATGGTCGGTTCCTGACGCGTGGTAACGAAAACAGGGTCTCGGGTGGCTAAGCACCGGACTGCCGGATTCTAGCAAGAATCGACGCGGCGGCGAGTCTTACAACGCGGACGCTGTTCGTTGACCCCAATCTGGGCCTGTGGTAGTTTCGGCCACATCAAAGACAAGGGGGGAAGCCGATGTTGAAACTGACGAGCGCCGGCACGGCGCAGACCTGTGATGGAATCACTCGCCGCGACTTCCTGGAAGTCGGCTCGCTTGGCGCCATCGGCCTATCGTTGCCGCACCTTCTCGCGGCTCAGGCGGCGGCGGATGAATCGGCGCGCGGCGGCGCGACGACGGGACCGGCTGGAGAACCGACCGGGCCAAGACGGGACCCAAAAAATGACCGGTCCTGCATCATGATTTTCAATCTCGGGGCTCCAAGCCAGATCGATACTTTCGATCCGAAGCCCGAAGCGGCGGCGGAAATCCGCGGCCCCTTCCAACCGATCGGCACGCGTTCCGCCGATATCCGTCTGACGGAAATACTGCCACGTCACGCCCAACTGGCGGACAAGTTCTCGCTGGTTCGCAGCTGTTACCACACGGCGGCCGCCGTGCATGACACGGGCCACCAAATGATGCAGACCGGCCGACTGTTCACCGGCGGTATCAATTCGCCCCATGCGGGCTGCGTTCTGGCATACCTGCGGGGCCGGAAAACCGATCTGCCGCCCCACGTGATTCTGCCTGAGCCGATGGGACGGACAGGCGGTAATCTACCGCATGGCCAGGACGCCGGATTTCTGGGGAAAGCGTACGATCCGTTCGCCTTGATGGCCGATCCTTCGCAGGCGAACTTCAAAGTGCCCGACTTGCTGCCATCCGAACAGATCGGCGAAGCGCGACTCGATCGCCGCCGCAAACTCAAGCAAATCGTCGACGACACGGTGCGGAACTTTGAGGCCAGCCAAAACGCCAAACTGCTCGATAGCAACTTCGAGGCCGCGTACCGGCTGATGACCAGCCCGCAGGCCCGCGAGGCTTTCAATTTATCGAAAGAGCCGGTCGCCATCCGCGAACGCTATGGATTGAACCGCTTCGGCCAATGCTGCCTGCTCGCCCGCCGGCTGATCGAGGCGGGCGTGCGTTTTGTCACCGTGAATACGTTCTTGACCGTCTTCGACGAAATCACATGGGATATTCACGGCTCGAAGCCGTTCACCTCGATCGAAGGCATGAAGAACATCGTCGCCCCGATGTACGACCAAGCCTATGGGACGCTGATCGAGGATCTTTCCGAACGAGGGCTGTTGGACAGCACGCTCGTATGCAATTTGGCCGAATTCGGCCGCACGCCGCGGATCAATCCGGCCGGCGGCCGCGACCACTG
>JBJTOW010000192.1:0-5002 GCA_046074805.1 Planctomycetota bacterium
AGCGGCCCAGCCCCGGTCCGATCGCCACACTGGTGGCCTCGTCAACCAACTCGCCAAGCTGCTCCCGCGCCGCGAGGCTCAACCGGCCCCGCGAATCCTCCGCCAGCGGCACCGTCATGTAGGAAGGTTCATAGGCGGCGACGATCGGCAGGCAGGACGCGGGTACGGCCAGCTTCACCAAGCCTGCGCCACTTCGCAACGCGGCCATGCCCGCCAAGCCAGCCGCGCCCGCCATTCCGACCGACCCGCCGACCACGAGCACGCGACCGTAGTCGCCCTTGTGGCCGTCCCGCTGTCGTGTCGGTAGCGTGGGAGGTCGCGTGATCCACACCGGCATGTCGACACCTTCCGAGAACTGGCTCGCTGCTTCGCTCATCATGCGGGCTTTCGCTTGCCACGAGCGATCATGCCGGCGACATATCCGCCTTTGAAGCCGGCGTCGATGTTCACGACGACCACGTTGGACGAGCAACTGTTCAACATGCTGAGCAGCGCCGACAGTCCCTGAAAGTTGGCTCCGTAGCCAACGCTGGTCGGCACGCCAACCACTGGGCAATCGACATAGCCTCCGACCACGCTTGGCAACGCTCCTTCCATGCCCGCCACGACCACGACCGCGTCGGCGTCGCGAAAGCGACCAAGTTGAGCAGGAAGCCGATGCGGTCCCGCCACCCCCACGTCGTGTACCATGTCCACCTCGACGCCCATCCAGTCCAGCGTTTCGCGAGCCTCCTCGGCCACGGGAAGATCGCTCGTGCCTGCGGTGACCACCGCCACGCGTCCCATCCGCTCGAGCGATTCGGGACTCGCCGATCCCGCGAATGGGGGCGACGGCGCGGATCCTGTCGGTGAAATCCGCAGCGTCCGTGCCACGGGGTTGTAACGCATCGCGGGAAAACGCGTGCGCAGTCGGTCCGCTTTTTCCGCCGCGATCCGCGTGGAAAACACCTCGATGCGTTCCGCGAGCAAGCGATCGAAAATCCGTTCAAGCGTCTCGACCGATTTGCCTTCGCCGTAGACGACCTCGGGGAAGCCACAGCGACGACGGCGATCCAGGTCCAGCGTCGTATCAGGCAGTTCGGCGGACAGCGGGCGGAAGCCGCTCAATGCGTCCGCTAACTGCGTCGGCGAAACTCGGCCCGCCAGCAGTTCCCGGGCCCATTGTTCGATATCGTTTCTATCCATAGATCTTTCGGTTTCCCTGCGGTGTTCCGCGATTCATATTTTCAAATAAAATTTTGCAATTTACGCCATGTCCAACAGGCCTTCAATCACCTCGCCATGGACATCGGTTAAGCGATAGTCGCGGCCTTGGAAGCGATATGTGAGCCGTGTGTGGTCAACGCCCAGCAATCGCATTACCGTGGCCTGCAGATCGTGGACATTGACTGGCTTGTCCGCGACGTTGTAGCTGAAGTCATCGGTGCGGCCATAAGTAGTGCCGGCGCGCACACCGGCGCCGGCGAGCCACATGGTGAAACATCGGGGGTGATGGTCGCGGCCCGCTTCGGGGCTTTTCCAATCGCCCTGGCCGGCTACGCCACGGCCGAACTCGCCGCCCCAAATCACCAATGTGTCCTCTAACAAACCGCGTCGCTTGAGATCGCGGAGCAGAGCGGCGGTCGGTTGGTCGGTATCGCGGCATCGGGCGACACACCACGATGGCAAACGGCTGTGGTGGTCCCAGTCGGGATGGAACAGTTGCACGAATCGGACACCGCGTTCGATCAGCCGTCGCGCAAGGATACAATTCGCGGCATACGAGCCGGGACGACGCGCGTCCGGACCGTAAAGCTGGAAAACCTCCTCGGTCTCGTCGGACAGATCGGCCAGTTCGGGCACGGAAACCTGCATCCGGTAAGCCATTTCATATTGGCGGATACGCGTGGCGATTTCCGGATCGCCCGCCTCTTGTTGGCGGCGCGAATTCAGTTCCGCGAGACCATCGAGCATTCCGCGGCGGAGCGTTCGTGGTAGACCGGCCGGATCGTTAAGGTACAGCACAGGCTCGGCCGCGTTGCGGAAACGCACGCCCTGATAGCGAGTCGGCAGAAAGCCACTGCCCCAGTAGTAATCGTAAAGCGGCTGGTCGCTTGGCCGTTGCATCTTCGACACGAGCACAATGTAGTCGGGCAGATCGCGATTCACCGATCCCAAACCGTAACTGACCCAAGCGCCCACACTGGGCCGGCCCGGAATCTGATGGCCCGTCAGCATAAACGTCATGGCGGGCGCGTGATTGATATGTTCGGTGCGCATCGACTTGATGAAGCAAATGTCGTCCGCCACCTCGCCGATCCGTGGAAGCCACTCGCTGACAGTCGCACCGCTCGAGCCACAGCGGTGGAATTTCACGCGCGACGGCATCACGAGTTGTTTTTGGTTGGCGGTCATCGAGGTGAGCCGCTGGCCTTGCCGCACGGAATCGGGCAGTTCTTGGCCCGCCCAGGATTCGAGTCCCGGTTTTTCGTCGAACAGTTCCAACTGCGAAGGGCCGCCGGACTGCGTCAGGTAGATGACGCGCTTCGCGCGGGCGGGAAAATGCGGCAGTCCCGGTAGACGGCCTGATGCGTGCTGCTCAAGTTCCGCGGCGACCGAACGACCGGCGAAACTTTCGGAGGAAAGCGGGCGGTCACCGAGCAACTCGGCGGCCGCCAATGCGCCCAAGCTCACGCCCGTGCAGCGTCCGAGGAAGTAACGTCGAGTGGCCGCGAGCGCGGCGTCGTGAGGGTTCATTGCCGTGTGATCGCCTCGTCCAAGTTGAATACCATGCTGGCAACGACGGCATAGGCCGCCCATTCCGCGCAACTACCGTCGCTGAGTGTCGCTGGATCGACAGTCCGTTGGCCGTGCGAAAGCCAGCTTCGCGCCTCGTCGGGATGGGAGCGGTAGTGCGAGTGAGCGCGAACCCACTCGCGGTCGAGCACCGCTTGCTCCTCGGGAACTGGCGAGCGTCCCAGAACGCGGCGCCACATCTCGGCCAAACGCGCTGGCCGCGACGCTTCGCTGATGTCGGATAACGATCGCCAAGCAAGTTCCCGAGCCGCTTCGAGATAAGTGAGATCGTTCAAGAGCGTGAGCGCCTGCAACGGCGTGTTGGTGCGCGGCGTGCGCAGTTCGCACACGCGTCGCTGAGCGCTGTCGAACAGAAAGGCGGGCGATGACGACCGTCGCCAGAACGCGTAGATCGAACGCCGATACTGTTCGCCTCCCTCAGTCGGCTCGTACTTGAAGCGACCCATGAACATTTCCTCCCAAACGCTGACCGGCTGATGCGGTCGTACGGGAGGACCACCGATCGCCGGGTTCAGCAGACCGGCCGACCGCAGCGCGCCATCGCGAATCATCCAACTGGGAAGCCGATAGCGGGCTCCGCGCCATAACCAGCGGTTTTCCGGATCGTCCACACGCGGGTCGGAACCGGTCTCAGACTTGGTTAATGTCGCCGAGTAACTCGCGATATCCGAACTTTGGCGATAAGTGGCGCTCGTAACGATCGAGCGGATCAGACGTTGCACGTTCCAGCCGCTGTCGAGCAGGTCGGATGCCAGCCAGTCGAGCAGTTCGGGATGCGACGGCCGTTCGCCCTGCAATCCAAAATCTTCGGGCGTTCGCACCAATCCCTCGCCAAACAGCAGTTGCCAGACATGATTGGCCAGCACGCGTGCGGTAAGCGGGTTATCGCGGGCCATGAGCCATTCGGCGAGTTCCAACCGCGAGCGGGCGCCAACAGTTCGATCCGCTGTCGTATCTCCGCCTGTCGAAACGCTCGCGGCTTTCCATGGATGCAATGCGGCTGGAACGCCACGCGCAACGGTCTCGCCTTTCTTATCCCACTGGCCGCGAATGAGAAGATGCGTCGGCCGCTGATCGGCGCGTTCCGTGAGCACCATGACATCGACTTTCTCGGCCTTTTTGGCGTCGGCCAGTTGAGCGGCGGCTCGCGTTGCCGCTCGGTCGGCTCGTTGATAACGTTCGTCGTCCGCCAAGAACTGTTCGAACAGGCGACCACGTAGCTTCGGATCGATGGCGGCCAGATCGCGCGGAGCGGAGTTGGAAAGTTGTTCGAGCGGCGATGGATCGAGTGACTTCACGGCGGAACCTGGTTGGTCGGTGAGCGACCAGCGGAACCGGGCGATATTGGCATGGCCACGGGTCGAGCGATGTTGCAGTTCCAGCGATAGTTCTTCGTCGTCGGCCAGAACAAGTGGTTCCGCAAAGGCGAACACGGCCGTCTGCGTTTTGTCCGGTTCGGCGCCGAAGGTGGCCCAACCGTTTCGCGGATCGTCATCCAATGTATGGCGGATGTCGCCGTAACCGCCGTTTTTTCCGGGTTCGGCCGCATATGAGGCGATGGCGCTAACAGGCATTGTTTCGCGTGCTTGCGAGCCGCCAGGCCGTCGAATTTGCACTTTGATGTCGGTCAGGATGAACTGGCCAGACTCGGCACGTGCCAAGCCAGCCTTGGGACGCTCGGGGTCCGGAAAGACTTCCAGCCGAAGGCCGGTGATGCGCTGAAGTCGCTTGGTGGCAGCCTGCTCTCCGACCGTGCCTCGCGGCGCGTCGCCAGTTCGCTCGGAGACACCCTCGCGCTGAGCGGTCGCTTGGGCTGCCAGTGCGACGGGACGGCCGGAGACGCGGTAGTCCTCATGGAACGGATCGGCGCCGACGGCTCGCAGTGAATCGTCGGGCAATTTTTCGAGTTGCGATCCGGCGGACGCGGTGCGCTGGTCGCCGACAAAAGGAATCCAGGTGGCGAACGGGGAACTGGTTGCGGCCAATCGCTCGGACAACCAGCTTTCAAAAGCCGGTTCGGCCGCCGTACGAGCGGCGTCGCGATCCGACTCGCGCTGTCCGAGCCATGCTTGGGCGGCTGCGACGGCGCGCGGAGTGCGCGGCGAGTTATACGCGAGGTACGGTTTTGCGTTGCGGCCCGCAGCGCCCGTTTCATCGATGCTGTTGAAAAACGCCGCGAACTGGTAGTACTCGGTCTGAGTGATCG
>JBJTOW010000193.1:0-3077 GCA_046074805.1 Planctomycetota bacterium
AGCCCCGACGATCAACGCCCGCTCAATCAATCCCTGTCCCCACGTGATCCGCTTCTTTCCGTCCATACCTTGAGCGAACATCCGTGAGTGAAAGCGGCGCCTCCGGGCGCCGCACTCCAAAAACGGCAGCGTCAACCATGCGGTTTCGCTGCCGTGTTGATAGCCTATCTGCCGAGCGGCATCCCCTAGAGCACTTACCGCTTCGGCGACAGACTGGTAAATCCGACGTGCGAGAGTTTCCGCGACAGTGGCGTCGACGGCGATGAGGCTGTTGTCCTGCCACTGGCGCGATTGCTTGGCTTGACGGGACGGACTATGATTTCCCCCAAAGTTGTGAAGAAACTCGCACTGCGGTCGGGAGGGAACGGTATGTCGCGACGAAAGGGTTTGACGCGTCGAATGTTTTTGGCGACACCCGGGGTGTCGGTGCTCGGGGCGTTGTCGGTGGATTGGGCGACCAGCTCACCGCTTGCGACTCTGCTCGGGGACTTGTGTCTCTCCACAAGCCAAGCACAAGAGCCGATCGCGCCGAGGAAGCATGCTCTGTTAATCGCTGTGACGAAGTACCAAGCGGGCGCGATGAATGCACCACAACCGCTTGAGTATCCCGAGGACGATGCGCGGGCGGTCGCGCAACTGCTGGTGAATTCGGGCTACACAACGCAGTTGCTGCTGGGGCAACAGGCGACTCAGCGGAATATCCACGAGGCGCTCGATGGTCTGACAGAGAAGGGGAACGACGAAGGAATTGTCCTCATCGGTTTCTTTGGACACGGGGTCGAATACGAATTGCCCCGGGAGGCCCCAGGTGACAAGGAGCGTTTCGAATCGTATTTCTGTCCATTCGACGTATCGCTACGGCCGCGATTGGATAAAGGCCAACAGCTATATGACCGGAACGGCAAGGCAATGGTCGAGCCGAACCCAGACAAATGCGTGAGTATGAGTCGGGTGTTCCTGAGTCTGAGCGTATCCAAAGCTGGGCGACGCCTGTTAATTGCGGACTGTTGCCGGAATGACCCGAATGTGGCTCGGGGGCGGGCGTTCGGGGCTAACATCACCACGGGCGATCTGCAGGACAATACGGCGGCGTTGTTCGCTTGCAAGTCGGGTCAGAGGGCGTTTGAAGATCCGGACGCGAAGCATGGCGTGTTCACTAAGGCGTTGTTGGACGCCATCGCGAATGTTGGCACGGCCCCGTTAACGGCTGGCGCATTGGGCGACAAGCTGACGGAGGATGTGGAGGCTCGTTCCCTGGAGTTGCCCGGCGGCAAAAAGCAGACGCCCCATTGCGTTTCAGTGGGCCGCGTGGACTTGTTGATCCGCCCCAGAAATCGTCCGAAGCCATCGATGTTGTCGGCGCCGTTCTCGGCGGCCGAAGCGCGGGCAGCTCAGCAGGCCTGGGCGGCTTATTCGGGCCAAGATGTAAATCTTTCGATCGCGCTCGGCGCAGGCCTGAAGATGCAGTTGGTCTTGATCCCACCCGGCGATTTTTTAATGGGCGCGCCCGAGGGCGAATCCGAGGGGCAAAACGACGAGAAGCCGCAACATCGCGTGCCGATCACGAAACCGTTTTACCTGGGTATGTACGAAGTGACGCAGGCGGAGTGGGAAGCGGTAATGGGAAACCGGCCGAGCTATTTTTCGCGCGGCGGTGATGGCAAGGACCGTGTGAGTGGCTTGGACACCTCTCGTTTCCCTGTGGAGCAGGTGTCTTGGGAGGAGGCGACGGAGTTTTGCCGAAAGCTGGGCGCACGGGAAGGCAAGCCGTATCGGTTACCGACGGAAGCGGAATGGGAGTACGCGTGCCGAGCGGGCACGACGACGCCGTTCCACTTCGGTTCGACGCTGAATGGCGATAACGCGAACATGGATGGAAGATATCCATACGGGACGATGACGAAAGGGCGTTACCTCGGACATTCGACGGACGTGGGTAGCTACCGCGCCAACGCGTTTGGCCTGTACGACATGCACGGCAATGTGTGGGAATGGTGCAGCGATCGGTACGACTCGGATTACTACGGCACGTCGGCCGCGAGCGGTCCTGATCCGATGGGTCCCTCAGTGGGCTCGTACCGGGTGCTCCGCGGCGGCAGTTGGGGCCTCGTTGCGGCGGTTTGCCGGTCGGCGCTCCGCGTCGGGATCGGCCCGGCGGGCCGCTGGTTCTTCAACGGTTTCCGGCTGGCCCTGAGTTTCGTTTGAGTCCGAGCCAAGTCAGGACAAGATAAGAACGAGTAGCGGAGCCCACACGCGTAGGCCCGTAGGGAGCACCGGGGCGGAGCCCGCGACCGGAGGTGCCGGAGCGAGTGGGCGGAGCGGGCAGAGCGATAACGTGTGGCGTTGCGGATAACGCCTCGAAACACAGGGGGGTGCAGGGGGGTACTCCCCCCTGCGCGCGATATCTGTTTTCTTTTGTACAGGCGTACACACCGTAGCATTTGGCAACGATCATCGAATTGGGGAGCCAGCCGAGCTATTTTTGCTCTCTCGGTGTCGATAATTTCCGCGCCGATGAGGCAGCGTCAGCCATAGCGCAGGGCGGAGCGACATAGCGCAGGCGTGGAAAGTTGCCCTGGGTCGACTCTTCTTCTCGCTTCTGCGACGGACTGGGAAGCCCGTCGTACGGAAAATTCGATTGATTGCCGATGACCGATGGGGTTACGGTTGTGGCGCTGGCGGGAGTTCGCCGCGGTTGTAGCGGATGGTAATGCTCGCATCTGGCTCGGTAGCGAGTACCCTTGATTCCAAGCTGAGATTGAGCTTCAACCCTTTCCCTGTGTCAGTCTCGCCAAACGTGCGAGGGCGGAGCGACTTGGCCTCGAGAGCCGCTTCATAAAATCGGACATGGATCATGCCGATCGCGCCTCTGGGCTTCCGAGCGGACTCGGCCCCCTTCCCAAGCTCGGTGACCAGAAACTGAAAGGCGTTCACGTCCTCCGTATGACTGACCGTCCGGAGCCAACCTGGCACGACATGTTCGCCGGGCCGCCCGTTCACGGCCTTCGGAATCAAATACCCCGGGTAAGCCGCCGGCTTGCCCTGGTCGTCTTTATCGACGCAAAACGTGTTGGCGA
>JBJTOW010000194.1:0-12977 GCA_046074805.1 Planctomycetota bacterium
CCGATCTGGTCGCAGTGGCCGGCGAACATGACACGCGTCATGCCCGCCGGGTTGATGCTGACAATCACATTGCCATGCAGGTCGGTCCGCACGTCGTCCGCGAATTGGCCCGCGTACTTTCGCACCACGTCCTGCACCGGCCGTTCATAGCCGGACGGGCTTGGGGTTTCCAACAAGGTTTGCAAGAACTCCAGGCCTGCGGCTTCCATGGCGGAACAATCCTTTCACGCGAATCGAAATGCGAAACGAGACAAAATCAGGGCGTCCATTCGAATCCACGATGGCGGGCGACGACAACCATGCCGGGTTCGCCCGAGAAACCCTCGATCGGTTGAGCCTTGGTGTCGGCCAGATCGCCAATCACAAGCAGTTTGGTGTCCGCCGCGAATCCCGGGTCAGCCATGGATAGCACGCGTACAACCCGTTTTTCCTTGTCGCCGAGTTGCAATTGGGTCACGAAAAAATCGCCATCCTTCGTGGTTGCTTTCACGGCGCCCAAGAGCGCGATCGCGGGCGATTTGCGTTCCGCAACGTCCAGGTTACCAGCCGTCAGGACTTCGACGACCTTGGTTGTCCCCGGCTCGGCGGACAGTTCCTTGACAAGTCCGCCAACCGCGTCGAACGCCGCTTTGGCTTCAGCCGCCGCCGCGTCGACGCGCTGCACATCGCCAGCCAAATCGATCAAGACAGCGACGAGCGATTCGGCCGCTTTGCGTCGAACGTCTTTCTCGCCGCCAGCGGCGTCGCGCCACTGCTGATCGGCGGCTCGAGCGGCTGCCACGGTCCGCAACACGGCGGCCGCAGGTTCCGCCGGCTTCGGCATAGGCTCGTCGGCTGTTTCGGTTTTCGGCTCAGGCTTTGGTTCGGTTTTCGGCTCAACACTCGATGGCGCCGGCTTTTCGGCCGGTTTCTCCGCTGGTTCCGTGGCCGGTTTTTCTGCGGGCTTTTCACTCGGCTTTTCACTCGGATCGGTGGCCGGTTTTTCTACCGGTTTGGAAGGTGACTCATCGGGCGCGGGAGGCGTCGGCTCTGGGGGGACAGTCGGCTTGGGCTGTGGTTTTTCCGGATCGATTGGGTTGATGTCCAAGCCTGGCTCGGCGGCTGGAACAGTCGGTTTGGCGGCAGGGGCGGTTGCGAGTGGATCGGCCAGATCGATGGCTAGCGGGTCAGCAGGCTTGGTGTCCGGTAGATCGAATCCAGCCTGCAATGCGTCTTCGGTGGCCGGAGTGCCGCCTGTCGCCTTTGCCTTAGCCGGTTTGGGTTCCGGCTTGCCGGAGACAACGGCGTCCCAGTTCACTTTACTGTTGAAACCGCCATTGCCCTGTGCGACCTGGGTTCCCGGGTTGGAGTTGGCTGCGTTGCCAGCGGCAACCGCTGGTCCATTCGACGCCGCGTCCGCCGCGTGATAGACCTTGGGCACCATCCACTGCGTCAGTTTGGAAGCGCCAAGCGTCTTTCCGAGATCAAATGGGTCGTTGTGAAAGCCCCACCAGAGCACGCCTTGCGTGAGCGTCAATCCGGCGACGCCTCCCAAAACCACTTTAACAATTTCCCCCACGGCGCCTTTCTCCTGACGCCGAGGACGCATTGAGGTTTTGAGTCGCGGAGAGGCTGCCGGCGCCGATGGCAAATCGAATGGTTCTGGCAGTTCCGCCGAGGCTGGATCCCACGACTCAGCCGTCGCGGAATCTTCAATCAGCTCCGGTAGTTCTTCGGGACGCGACACGCTGGCGGAGGTTATCGCAACGGCGCCCAAACCAAAGGGATTGCCCGGCTCGGGTTCACCCGGATCAATCACTTGCAAGGCGGGCGGTAAGCGATCTAGGGCGTCGCGCAACGCGTATGCTTCCCGGCAGTGCGGGCAACGCACCTGCGCCGAGGGGTTCGCGGTGGGCGGAACAAGAACCGAGTCGCCGCATTTGGGACAGATAAGAATCATGGCTTCGAGCCGGCGCGCCGCGCCGAACCTGGGAAGGGGAGATGGAAGCTGATCGCCCGCACATTGCGTGAACGCTCCAAACGCGGCGCGGGATCGACGCGGAGCGGCTTTCCAGTTCGATAAAACTTAGTCCAAGTGTACCAACGGTGGTGGGGTGTCGATAGAGTTTCCGCAATTGTCGCTGACGGAACGATTCAGCTGATCGCATGGTTGTGGATTGTCGGGGATATCGCGATTGCTCGGATTTTTGGGCGGCTAAGCAATCGGGATCGGCGTGACTTTCAAATGATCGTCCTTTTTTTCGAGTGTAACGCCGAAACAGCAGTCGGAAACCGCCGCTCACCGATTGCATCGCCGACCCCGATGCCCCGGGGCCATCGAACAGCCGTTGACCGCGTCGAGTTACGGAGCTTATCGTATCGGTAAGAGGTCATGGGTTAGCCGCCGCATGCCCGATCGTACCTGCCCACCCTGTGAGGAGTTCCTCCGATGCTCTCGATTTTTGGCTCTCAAAAGCGTCTTTGTGATGGTCTCACGCGGCGAGACATGCTGACCATCGGGGCGTTGGGCATGGGTGGATTGGCGTTGCCGGACATTTTGCGAGCGGAGGCGGATCGGGGCGAATCCAACTCCAAGAAAGCAGTCATCATGATCTACATGTGCGGCGCGCCGCCACATCAAGACATGTATGACCTAAAAATGGATGCGCCAGCGGAGATCCGCGGCGAGTTCCAACCGATCGACACGAATGTTGCGGGGATCCAGATTTGCGAGCACCTCCCGCGACTCGCTCGGATCATGGACAAACTGGTGCCTCTGCGATCGGTCTACGGTTCACCCAACGGCAACCACGATTCATTCATCTGCTACACGGGGCGGTCGTTCGTGCAGCAACCGCCGGGAGGCTGGCCATCGGTCGGCGCGGTGCTCTCGAAGCTTCAAGGGAGCAAGACGGCGGGAATGCCGCCGTTTGTCGGTTTGTCTCCGAACGCTGGGCATCCGCCATACGGCTCGCCAGGTTTGCCCGGATTTCTCGGAGCGTCTCACAGCGCCTTTCGTCCGAACGGCGAGGGCCAAGCCGATCTCCGTTTGAACGGCATCTCCGCTGAGCGACTCGGGGATCGTCGCCAGTTGCTCGCCAGCGTTGACCGAATTCGCCGCGAAATGGACAACTCGGGACGAATGGACGGCCTGGATGCGTTCACGCGTCAGGCGCTCGGTGTGTTGACATCAAGCGCCCTGGCCGACGCCCTGGATGTTTCACGCGAGGATCCACGGGTTCGGGAACGATACGGCAAGGGCGACCCACGGAACTATGGCGACGGCGCGCCGCGCAATCTGGAGCATTTTTTGATCGCCCGGCGATTGGTCGAAGCCGGCGTTCGCTGTGTGACCTTGAACTTTGGCCGATGGGATTTTCATAGTTCGAACTTCTCCGAATTCAAAAACACGCATGGTCCCCAGTTCGACCAAGGCCTGAGCGCTCTCATCGAGGACTTGCATGAACGCGGTTTGGATAAGGATGTCTCCGTCGTGGCGTGGGGCGAATTCGGCCGGACTCCGATCATCAACAAAGATGCTGGCCGCGACCACTGGCCGCAAGTCGGCGGCGCTTTGCTTGCCGGAGGTGGCATGCGGTGCGGTCAGGTGATTGGAGCAACCGACAGATTGGGCGGCGAACCGGTTGAGCGGCCTGTGCATTTCGCCGAGGTGCTCGCGACGCTCTACCACCGTTTGGGCATCGATGCCAATGCGACCACGGTTCGAGATCTCGCGGGTCGCCCGCAGTACGTGGTTGACAAGTTTCGCCCAATGCGGGAACTGATCTAGCGCCCCGTCAGTTCCAACTCTAAGCTTATGGTTGCGATGGACTTTCTCGTCCGTCGCAACGCTCGCTGCGCGAAGGAGTTCGGACCTTATTGCACCGACTGCCTTCCAAATATCGGAATGTAAGCCTGTTCTGTTTCGGACATAAAGATACGGCGAACCCTTGGACCGACCTTCTCGGTCCTACTTGGGGTGATCAGCCCCTAAGCTCGCGAGCTTCACCAGCGTATCCAATAGGATGGCGGGAGATGCCTGGGCAACTAAGGCACACATGGGTTGGACCTTTTTGCGAGTAATAAATGGACGGTGCTTGACGGCCATAGGGTGGGCATGGCGTGGCCATGATCGCCAAGACGAGGCCTCGAAAATGCAAGCTAATGGTTTCGTGGCGGCGGCATTCTAGCTGCTTTACGACCATCTCGCTTTCGCTCTCCCACCCAGGGCGTTTGGGTTTTCGTTCTAGCGATGATCTCCGGCGCGGACAGCTTGACTTTCCGCTGTCCAGTCGCGAACGATTGACCGTCAGTGTGGGGCGCAAATTCAGAAGCACACTGCCATGTTGGCCAAATTGCAAACGTTGTCGCTCCTCGGCATCGAAGCGTTGCCGGTGGAGGTGGAGGTGGATGTTTCCGGCGCGGCGCTGCCCAAGACCGTCTTGGTCGGCTTGCCCGAAGCGGCGGTTAAGGAAAGCACGCACCGGGTTGAGCGAGCGATCGTCAATTCGGGCTTCTCGCGGCCAGAGGACCGCGTTGTCATTAATTTGGCGCCGGCCGAATTGCCCAAGAACGCCGGCTCGTTTGATCTCCCGATTTCGCTCGGCATCCTTGCCGCCTCGGGACAGCTCGAGTCCGAGCGGTTTGAGCGATACGCGGCGGTTGGCGAACTATCGCTGGAAGGGGCGACCCGACCGGTGAAAGGGGCGCTGTCGATGGCGATGGCCGCGGCCCGCCGTGCCGGCCTTCAAGGGCTGGTCGTTCCTACCGAAAGCGCGTCTGAGGCGGCGGTGGTCGAATCGCTTGATGTCATTCCGGTCGCCAGCCTCGCCCAGGCGGTCGCCTTCTTCACTGGGCAGATCGAGATCGACCCGGTGCCATCGCGTCTCAGCCAGCTGTTCGACGAGTTTTCCCGCTATGACGATGACTACGCCGACGTGCGTGGACAAGAAATGGCGAAACGCGCCTTCACGGTGGCCGCCGCCGGATCACACAACCTGCTCATGCTGGGACCTCCCGGTTCGGGCAAAACGATGCTGGCCAAGCGAGTGCCGACGATCCTGCCACCGCTGACGGCGGACGAGTCGATCGAGACGACTCGCATCTACAGCGCGATGGGGCGGCTCGCCCCTGGCCAACCGCTGTTGGCCCGTCGACCGTTTCGTTCACCCCATCACACCATCAGCGACGCCGGCTTGGTGGGCGGCGGCAGTATACCAACCCCAGGCGAGATCTCGCTGAGCCACAACGGCGTGCTGTTCCTCGATGAGCTTCCTGAGTTCAACCGACGGACACTCGAAGTGATGCGGCAACCGCTCGAAGATGGCGTAGTCACGATTTCCCGCGCGCTGAATTCAACGACGTTTCCCGCCCGGTTCATGCTCGTCGCCGCGCTGAATCCGTGTCCCTGCGGCTATCGGGGCGACCCACGCCGCGATTGCCATTGCACGACCATGCAGATCGAACGGTACATGGCCAAAATCAGCGGACCGCTGCTCGATCGGGTCGACATCCATATCGAAGTGCCGTCGGTGCCGTTCAAGGAATTGGCCGGAGACACGCTGGGAACCAGCAGCGCCCAGATGCGCGAACAGGTCGTTACGGCTCGGCAACTACAACGTGAACGCTTTCAAAACACGCGGACACGATTCAACGCTCAGATGTCGACGCGGCAGATTCGCCAGTTTTGTCGGCTTGGGGAAACCGGCCAGAATCTTCTAAAGCAAGCGGTCCACGACCTTGGGCTATCGGCGCGAGCCCACGACAAAATCCTTCGCGTTTCGCGGACGATTGCCGACTTGGATCAGAGCGTGGAGATTCGGGAACCGCACGTCACCGAGGCGATCAACTACCGGATGCTTGACCGACAGATGTGGAAATGACGTGGCCTGACGGAGCAATGGCAGCCAACGGCCATTGCGAAAGCGCCTTCGCGAGCGTAGTTCGCGGAGGCTTGGCCGTTAGCTCGTAGCTTTCCGAAGGGAACGTTTCCAACTGGGGCGTTGCGCCGCTGGGGCATTAGCCGCCAATTACTTCGAGCGTTTAGCGACCCGCAGTTGGGCTCGCCCCTGAGCGACACTACGGTCTCGAATCTCCAAAAGTTCGGGCGTCGTGATTGGCTTTTTCATGGCGCCGTCGATCTGGGTCTTCGCCGCTTCCTCGTTGATCTTCGTGCCGGGAATGGCCCGGTTCGTAAGGATTGAAATCACGTTCTTAGCGACTTGGACGAAGCCACCATCGAGGTAGTAACGCTCCACCTCGGCCCCTCGGCGAAGACGCATCTCGCCGAAACCAAGCCGGCCGATTAGCGGACCACGTCCAGGAGCGATACCGATCTCGCCATCAAACAAAGGCAACGCCACAAACTCGGCCTCGGTATCGAGCACCGTTTGTTCCGGCGTCACAATGACGCACTGCAATTGGGCCATGGCTGAACCTGTTTCCTTGAGGGACTACTTCTTGCCAGCCAGCTTCTTGGCCTGTTCTTCCGCCTGCTCGATGGCGCCGACGTACATAAACGCATCTTCCGGCAAATGATCCCACTTACCGTCGCAAATTTCCTCGAAACTGCGAATCGTGTCAGCCAGCTTGGTGATCTCGCCCGGCTTGCCCGTGAAGACTTCCGCCACCAAGAACGGTTGCGACAGGAATCGCTCGATCCGACGGGCGCGATGGACAACGCGTTTGTCGTCTTCGCTCAATTCTTCGATGCCGAGAATCGCGATGATATCTTGCAGTTCGCGATAGCGCTGGAGCATTCCCTGAACGCGGCGGGCACAGGCGTAGTGCCGGGCGCCGACAAATTGCGGATCAAGAATTCGGCTCGAAGAGGCCAGCGGATCGACGGCGGGGTAAATACCCTTCTCCGAGATCGACCGTTCCAGATAGAGGAACGCGTCCAACTGTCCGAAGGCGGTTGCTGGCGCCGGGTCTGTCGGGTCGTCGGCAGGGACGTAAACCGCTTGCACGGAAGTGATGGCCCCTTTCTTGGTCGAAGCGATGCGTTCTTGCAAGGCGCCCATTTCCGTGGCGAGTGTCGGTTGATAACCGACCGCCGACGGCATACGACCGAGCAACGCGGACACTTCGCTACCAGCCTGGGAAAAGCGGAAAATATTGTCGACGAACAGCAAGGTGTCTTTACCGGTTGTGTCGCGGAAAAACTCCGCCATTGTCAAAGCCGACAACGCAACGCGAAGACGGGCGCCAGGCGGTTCGTTCATCTGGCCGAACACCATGCAGGTCTGCTCGATAACGTGCCGACCCGTATTGCCAATTTTCGCTTCCTGCATTTCAAGCCACAGGTCGGTGCCCTCACGTGTTCGCTCGCCGACACCGGCGAACACGGAGTACCCACCGTGGGCGCTGGCGATACGGGCAATCAATTCGGTCAATATAACGGTCTTTCCGAGACCCGCACCACCGAACAATCCCGCCTTGCCACCGCGGACGAATGGCGTCAGCAAGTCAATAACCTTGATGCCCGTCTCGAATAGTTCGGTGCTGGTCGAAAGATCCTCCACCTTGGGCGCTTCGCGATGAATCGGCCACAGTTGCTCGTACTTGACATCGCCACGGTTGTCGATTGGCTGACCGAGCAAGTTGAACACGCGGCCGAGCGTTTTTTCTCCAACGGGGACCGACAAAGGGGCGCCGGTGTCCACACAGTCCTGGCCACGCATCAAACCGTCCGTGCCGCCTAGAGCGACACATCGGACGCGGTTGCCACCCAAGTGCTGCTGAATCTCGCCGGTGAGATTGAGATTCACGCCCTTGAGATTCGAAACCACTTTCACGGCGTTGTAAATCGCCGGCAAATGATTCTCAGGGAACTCGGCGTCAAACGTCGAGCCGATGACCTGGGTGATGCGTCCAATGTTGGCAGTGTCCGTAGTAGCCATAATTTCGCAACTCGCAACGAATAGGGCCCAAAAGGCCGGTTTAAGGAATGTTCGCTGTATGGGGCTGGCTCTGGCAGGATTAGTTCTTGAGAGCCTCCACGCCGCCGATGATTTCCATGATTTCGCCCGTGATCTGTGCCTGTCGGGCACGATTGTACGCAGTCGACAACTCTTTGATCATCTCGCTGGCGTTCTCAGTCGCCGACTTCATCGCGACCATTCGCGCAATCTGCTCGCTGACCGCCGCGTCGAGGAAACATTTAAAGAGTCGAATCTTAAAACTTGTGGGAACTACCTCTTCCAAGATGCTGGCCGCCGAAGGCAGGAACTCATACTGAAGCGCGCCGCCCTTAGATCCATCCCCAGTTCCAGCGGTCGCGGATCCGCCAACGGCCCCGTCAGCCGTCTTGCCCGAGGCGCCGCCCGGCGAGGCGGGAGAAGGGCCAGTGAGCGAACCAAGCGGAAGTAATGTCTCCACGACGGCTGTCTGACGCGAACTGCTCACGAACTTGGTGTAGCAAACATCGAGCCGATCGAGTTGGCCGGTGGCGTACAGATCGAGGTAACGATTGGCGATTTCCTCAACCTCTTCAAACTTCGGTTGATCTTCAAAGTTCGTATACGATCGCCCGACCGTGAGTCCACGGAATTTGAAGTTGGCTAAGCCACGCTTTCCGGAAATCTCAGTTTCGACCTTGGCCACTTTAGCCGTCAGTTCCGAATGCTGGGGAACCGCTAACCTCAGCACCGCGCTATTGTAACCGCCGCAAAGACCACGATTAGAAGTCAAAACAAGCAGGGTCGCCGACTTTGTCTCGGATCGCCCTTCGAGCAGCGGGTGGCTGACCTTCAAGCCAGACTGAGCCAAGTCGGACACCAGCTGTGTCATTCGGCGCGTGTAGGCGCTGGCGGCCGTGGCGCGGTCCATCGCTTTCTTGAACCGCGCGCGAGCGATGAGTTCCATCGTCCGCGTGATCTTGCGGATATTGCGAATGGACTTCCGCCGTTTATCAAGTGCTCGGGATTTCGCCATGAACGCGCCTCAAACTCTTACTGAACCATGCGGAACGTGTAAGGATACCGGTAGATCCGCCCGTTGTTCGCTTCCACCGCCGCAAGGATGGCGTAGACCCACGCGGCTATGGACACCACGAATACGAGCGGTAGCAACACGCAGGTAAAAGCCAGCACCATATTCGCGATCAAAACGGTCAACTGAAAATTCAACGCTTCTTTAGCGTGGTCGCTTACGAACGGAGAGTCGTCTTTCCGAACCATCCATACAATTAAAGGACCAAACACCGCGAACACAAAAATCGAGACGTGTGACAAAACGCTCCATAACCGTTCGTCACCCGTCGAAACCGGCGGAGCGAATCCAGCACCAGGATTCGGCTGCCCGGTTTGTCCCGATCCTGACTGTCCCGATCCCGCCTGTCCCGCGCCGGCTTGACCGCTTCCCAAACCGCCAAAAGCAGGCCCGCCGGTTGCGCCAACGCCAGCCGCATTGGGAAACGCGCCGTATCGACTCTCGTTGTCAGCAAACGGCGTAGTAGCGGCATTTCCCCCAGGCTCTGAACTTGACCTATCCCCTGAACCAACATTGGAGCCATTGGTTGGATTTGAAAATGGCACCGAATTCACATTGAAATCCGAACCGGGCGGCGTCTGACTCATGGCAACACTTCCCAACGAACCATCGCCTGACGACCTTTAGTTAAAGCTCATCAACCCGCCGGCACCTGCATCGACTAGCTCTTGGCGAAGATTCCCTGGAACTCTTCGATAGCCGCCACAAGTCCCTTTTTGACCTCGTCGTTCAACTCTTTTTTCTCGGCCAGAAGATTACGAACCGCCACCCTCGTGGTCTTCATGTGTTCCAAAAACAACTTTTCCCACTTCTGAACCTGGTTCAACGGCACTTTGTCAAGATAGCCAGCGTTGCCCGCGAAGATCACCATGATCTCGTCGACAACCGGCATCGGTTGATACTGCGGTTGTTTGAGCAGTTCCACCATGCGGTAGCCGCGATCAAGCCGTGACTGAGTCGCGGCATCGAGATCGGTTCCGAGTTGGGCGAAAGCTTCAAGC
Source organism: Planctomycetota bacterium (assembly GCA_046074805.1). Lineage (GTDB taxonomy): Bacteria > Planctomycetota > Planctomycetia > Pirellulales > Pirellulaceae > CAIXSC01. Next base: position 9,972 of record JBJTOW010000194.1, read on the forward strand.
TCGCGAAACGCGGCCAACGCCAACCGCAAACCACCCGCAACCTGCTTGTCTTTCATCGCCGTGATCTGAGCGGCCCCACCCACGCGCGACACCGAAATGCCGACGTTCATCGCAGGCCGAATGCCTTTGAAGAACAGATCGGGTTGGAGGTAGATCTGGCCGTCGGTAATCGAGATGACGTTGGTCGGAATGTACGCCGACACTTCGCCTTCGAGCGTTTCAATGATCGGGAGGGAGGTGAGAGAGCCTCCGCCCAAAGCGTCGGAAAGCTTCGCGGACCGTTCCAACAACCGGCTATGGCAGTAGAACACGTCACCCGGGTAGGCCTCACGCCCAGGCGGGCGACGCATGAGCAGCGAGAGTTGTCGGTAGGCGACCGCTTGCTTCGACAAGTCGTCGTAGACAATCAGAGCATGCTGGCCGTTGTACATAAAATATTCGGCCATCGCCGTGCCAGCGTAAGGCGCGACATACTGCAATGGCGCCGGAGTGGATGCACCCGCGACAATCACCGTCGTGTAATCCATCGCGCCGTTCTCTTCGAGGACGCGGATCACGTTGGCAACTGACGAGTCCTTCTGGCCAACCGCCACATAGAAACACTTCACTCCCGAATTTTTCTGGTTCAGGATTGTGTCGATGGCGATCGTCGTCTTTCCGGTTTTTCGGTCGCCGATGATCAATTCACGTTGGCCGCGTCCGATCGGCGTCATCGCGTCGATCGCCTTGATTCCCGATTGCATCGGCTCGCGGACGGGTTGACGTTCGGCGACACCAGGAGCCATCGACTCCACAGCGCGACGCTCGGTCGACTGAACCGGTCCCTTGCCATCGAGTGGATTGCCGAGGGGGTCGAGCACGCGGCCGATGACACCCGGTCCGACCGGAACACTCAACAATTGCCCCAGGGCGCAGACTTCATCGCCCTCCTGAATCGTCAGGTAATCACCCAGAATGATGACGCCGACACTGCTTTCTTCCAGATTGAACGCGAGACCAACGACGCCGTTAGGGAAACGCACCATCTCGCCGGACATGACGCTCGACAAACCATACACCCGCGCGATGCCGTCGCTGACTTCGAGCACCACGCCGACTTCACGGACATCTAGCGTGCTCTCGTAGGTTTGGATTTCCTGCTGGATGACTGATGCGATCTCGTCGGCGTTGAATTTCATGGAATACCTCGGGACTCGGATCGGAATGAAGGAGATCGCGGTGCTAAGTCCGCGTTAGGTACGCTTAGGTCGCCGCCACTAGGCGATCGATTCTTCCCCGCAACTGCTCAACCGACTGGACCAGTGTCTCTTCCCGCATTCGGTTCAATCGATTGCTTACGCTGCCGTCGTAAACGGTGTCGCCGATACGAACGACGAATCCGCCGAGCAACGCGGGATCGACACGACTGCTCAAGGAAATCGACTTGCCAAGGGACAACGCCAATCGAGACTCCACCGAGGCCATCACCTCGACAGGCAATGCCACAGCGGTGGTGACTAAAACCTCGATACGGCCTCGAAGATGATCCAGTAGCTGATGCACCGCGCGTACGATTGAGCGTAGGCAATCTAACCGACCGTGACGGGAAACGACCTTGAGGAAATTGAGAACGGGAGAGGACATCTTGCCCGCGAATCCGCGATCAAGGATCCGTTCCTTCTCTTCATGGGAAACGCGAGGCGAACACAGCAAAGCCTCGAAGTTCGGCAGTTTGTCGAGCACATCGGCCACAAAGCTATTAAGTTCCGCAACAGCTTGCTCGGTGGTGCCGGCCTTTTCAGTGACCCCCAAGAACGCTTTGGCGTAGATCTTCGACAAGTAGTGCTGACCGGCGTTAAAACCGCTGGCCTTCTGATTTTCTGCCATCCGTTCACCCGTAGCGTGTAAACTTCAACCCCATGATTACGACCAGGGGGAATGCCTGATCGACATCATGGCGATCGCTGTGAAGAACAACTAGTTGCGGCTCGGGAACCGACCAAGGGCCTCTTGGATAAGATTGGCGTGGTCGGCGGCCGAAACCTCGCGTTGAAGAATTCGGCTAGCCAGAGAGATCGAAGTGTTAACGCTGCTCTGGGCGATTTCCCGCAAGGCGACGTTCTTTGCCGCTGCGATGTCTTCGAGAGCGCGATCTTTCTCGCGTTGGGCGCTGCTCCGGGCTTCCGCGATGATCGTCTCGCGAGCCTGCTCAGCTTGTCGCTTCGCCTGCTGAAGCATGTCGCGAGCTTCGTCGGTGGCGGCCGCGAGCTTGGCTTGGTTGGACCTAAGTAGCTCCTCCGAAGCCCTCGCGTTGCGTTCGCTGGTGGCAATCAATTCCCGGATCGACGCTTCGCGCTTATCGAGTCCCTTCATGATCGGCGCCCAGCCGAACTTGAAGAGAATGGCCAGTAACAGCAGGAATACCACGAAAGTGTAGATCGCGAGATCCGCCTTGATTTCCTGAAGTCCCGTCAGGGCCTTCGGGAACGCGTTCGTGTGACCCGGTCCGTCATTGGCATGGCTCAAGTCCGTTGGGTCATGGTGTCCATGACCGCCCGCGTCGTGTCCAGCTGCCCCGTGCGCGTCGGCAGCATGTCCATCGGTAGCTGGATGGTCTGCGGCGGGCTTAGCACCCTCCGCAGCCGGTTTTCCCTCCGCAGCCGGTTTCTCATCCGCTTTCGCGGTTGGCTCGGCTGCGGGCTTTGAGTCGGCAGCCGGCTTTCCGTCGGAAGCCGGCTTTAAGTCAGCGGTGTCCTTCGACTCGTTGTCCGGGGCGGCCGTCTGCTGGGCGTACGAAACGGTCGCGTAGGTCGACCCAATCGTCAACCCGCTCATCAAACCAATCGCGGCGATCCAGCCAAACACTCGAACGTTCATGACAAACACCACCCCAATGGCGAAACAAATCATTCTTTGCCGCTAACTAGATTTACCATCGGACCATCCACGTCGACCGAAGGCGACTTAGGTCCGGATGCCATCGGCGAAAACGCGAATGGATCGCGTTCGCCGATCGGTCCTGGAGGG